>NZ_JBLZIO010000010.1:0-116582 GCF_048553315.1 Legionella sp. ST3F1
CTTACTTTAAAGGGGATTTTAATTCTATTATGAAGTTTTTCTATACAGACTTATGTAGAAGATTCAGTTGCAAGCAACCAGGTTACACTTATTGATCTAAACTCTTAATTCACCAGTTTCTATATCGTGCTGAATGGAGGGTTCTTTGGTAGAAGAATCTGACTTAGACGAAGCGAAAAATCCCGCACTACAATTGGCGATGCTGCTTACAATTTTTTTTGCTGCTTGTACAGTTGCAGAGGCAGTCCCTACAATAATATGCGAGTTATTATATACCATTGTACAAGCGTATTCGCGAGCAGGTATGTAAGTAGAGTAATACCCAATGGTGCTAGGCGGCCCAATGACTAACGCATAAGCAGCGGGGAAAATTGCTCTGGTTGCTAAAGCTAAATAAGGCGCTGCAAAATACGCAATTAGAGCGGGGCCAGCAATAGCAGCCAAAGTAGTTGTCATATTATAAGCACATTGGCTATAGCTAGCGCCTTGGCTTGTATTATCTGAGGACGGATTGGTCATTATGTTACCACTTAATCAATTAGGTCAACAATTATACTCAAGGATGCTTAAAGAAATATTAATATAGGGTAGGTGGTGAGGAATTGTTAAATTAATTGATAAAAATCCCGGGAAGAGCTTAAGGGGGATAATTATTTTGGATCAATCGTTCAATCTTCCTGTGGCTAATACAGATAAAACCGTTGGCTAAGCTCTGATACTTCAGCCTGATAAGATTTATTACCTGCTAATCCAGGTTGAAGGACATGTTGATGCAACAAATGATGATAATATTTATACGCTCGCTTTAATTGGCCAAATTGTGTTTTATTTAATTTACCTTCCTTAAATAATGTTCTTAGCCAACTTAAAGTATGAGTATGTTGTACCAAACTTTGAGCGGGATTGGTCAATACTAAAAACTGCACTAAAAACTCCAGATCAAGCAAGCCACCCGCTGTATGCTTAATTTCATCAGCATCAACATGTTTCTGAATTTTTGCACGCATTGCCAATACGTCATCGCGAATAGTTTGTTTAACTCTCGGCAAAAATAATACATCAATCTTTAACTGCTTAAATACCGAACGTATAGGTTGTTTTCCTGACAACACCCGAGCTCGCAATAAAGCCTGATGTTCCCAAGTCCAGGCTTGAGTACATTGATAATCGACAAACGCTTCAATAGGACTAACCAACAGTCCAGCTGCTCCGGAAGGACGCAAACGAGTATCAACTTCATATAAGATACCTGCTTGTGAGCGCGTAGTCAGCATATGCAAAATCTTCTGAGTTAAACGAGTCACCAAACTCTCTTCTTCAGGATAGGCAGCATGAATAAAAACCAAATCCAAATCGGAATTGTAATTCATTTCTCGACTGCCTAACTTGCCATAAGCAATAATGGCAAAACGGGATTTAATCTGCCTTATTTGTGGGTAACGGCTGCTTAACTGCTGGCAAGCAATTGTTAAAACCTCAACAACAATTACTTCGGCAACATCCGCTAAAAAACGACCGATACGTACCGCGTCATAGCAACCGTCCATTTCGGCACGCGCCGCAGCAAGCCAATTAACCAATTTAAACTGGCGTAGAACTTCTTCCTGTAATTCATTATCACCACAGTGTGCTAACTGATTTCTCAATGTCTCCTGTAATTGCTTACGTGATGGAGGATGCCACGTCTGTTCTGGATCCAAGAGTACTTCAAGTAAAAATGGCTGACCAACCAATAAAGAAGTAATAAAAGGGCTATTGGCAAACCAATACAATAATTCTTTTAGTACCTGTGGGTTCTCGGTTAACAATGCGAGATAGGCACTACGGCCAACAATATTCTCCAATAAATGCAAAACCTGCAGTAAAACGGTATCTGTTTCGCTAACCTGGGTTAACTCACTTAGCAACAAAACCATGAAACGATCAAGCCGCATTCTTGCCGCTTGAGTTAAGCGTCTACAACGTGGTGCATGCCTAAAGGCATGAATCATTTGATAACAGCGTTCAGCGTGTTGAAAACCAAGACTTGCTAACAAATTAATAGCCATTGAACTTTCAATATGTCCCTGCCATAAACTGGTTAATTGGTTAGCAAGAAGGCGATGTTGATCTTCATCCGTATCTACCTTATGCAGGACTGCATGAAAAGCGGCACTGATGATTCGTTGGTATTGATGTAACTTTGTCAACAAATCATCCCAATTACTGTACCCCATCGCTAATGCAATTTGCGCTTGCTTTACTGCATCCACAGGTAAAGAATGGGTTTGTTGGTCATTTTGACTTTGCAGGCAGTTCTCCAACTTTCTTAAAAAGAGATAAGCTTGTTTTAATGCCGCTGTACGAGCCAATAATCCCTCTTGTTTTAAAGCATCAAGCGCGGCCATAGCACCTTGTTGACGTAAATGGGGCAATCTACCACCACGAATTAACTGGATATTTTGAATAATAAATTCTACTTCGCGAATCCCCCCAAAACCGCGTTTAATATCGTTTAGAGCAGGATTTAATTGTACTTCCCGTTCAATCATTGCTTTCATGCTGCGTAAAGACTCAATGACACTAAAATCCACATAGCGTCTATAAACAAAAGGGGTTATCAAACGGTGAATCCATGATTGTTCATCGGGATTTATACTAATCAAACGTGCTTTAACCATTGCATACCGTTCCCAATCTCTCCCCTGTTCCTGGTAATAAGTTTCCATAGCTGCAAGACTACTCACCAAAGCCCCACTCTCCCCGTTAGGCCGTAAACGTAAATCGACCCGAAAAACAAAACCATCAGCAGTCACATTTTGTAACAGCTGTATAAAACGCTGTACTACCTTCGTGTAATATTGCTCATTACTCAATCGCTCCTGGCCATTGGTATAACCAGCAGCAGAAAAAGCAAAAATCAGATCAATATCGGAGGAATAGTTAAGCTCGCGGCCGCCAAGTTTCCCCATAGCAAGTACATAAAGTTGGGTTGGAAGGCCAGTCTCGTCACACGGATTTCCATAACGCGCTGTCAATTCCTGCTGGCAAAAAGAAAGACTGTGCCTAATCATTGCATCAGCGCAATCAGACCAGGACAGCACTGTTTCTTCGGTATTAGCTAAACCTGCGATTTCACGTAGTAGCAGACGCAAAAAATGACTATGGCGAAATTGGCGTAAAGCACGAGCAAAAGGAATAAACGATTGCCCGCTCAGTTGACTCACCTGCATAAAGTAATCTTCACGGGTTAAAGGTTGTTGACAATCATCTTGTTGCAGCAATTGGTTCAAAATGTCTACCTGTCGGCAAGCATAATCACTAACCAACAAAAGCCTCTGCAGTGCCTCAGCCACCGGATGCTTAAGGGCTGCAAAGTGTTTTAGATAAAAGGAATTCCTTGACTGTAAAAGAATTGGAAGTTCGTCCACTGGCTGCATTTGACCTATTAATAATAAAAAGCATATCCAAGACTATCCAAGCTGGAAATAAAAAACAAATGCGCGATGATTTCTACCATCGGTTGGCTTGTGGAAATAATTGATAAAAATACAAGTTGCCTGAATGTTGCTTAATCAAAGAAAAAAGAAACTCAACCATCTATTCCCTTAGACCATTTTCAAAACCCGCTGTGACGAAGAAAACACGAAGAGACGCAGAACCGGAGTGGACACTCGAAAGCACCTGTGGATTGAAGCCCTTATCGATGAAGCAATTTCCCGCCACAGTTGAGTTTGGCAAGAGGCCTATTTAAAAATAAGCTGGCAGGCTATACTCTATAAATACTATAAATTAGTAATTTGATTAAACTGATGAAAATAATTGGCCTTGTTTTAGCCCTGATAATCGGTATTAGTTCACCTCTTCATGCCCAAGGCGAACCCCTTAGAGTCGCAGTTGATACGTTTGCCCCCCCTTTTGTTATGGAAAGCGCTAATAATCAACTGTATGGCTTTGACATAGCAATGATGCAAAGCCTTTGTCGCATTATGGAGCGTACCTGCCAATTTGTACCAGTGCCCTTTGAAGACATTTTTGCCACTATAGAAACAAGAAAAGCTGATGTTGGAGTCAGTGCAATTATTATCACTGCGGAACGAGCATCCCGAGTTAATTTCTCCCTTCCTTATTTATTAAGTTATGCGCGCTTCTTAGGCCCTAAAAAATGGATTGGCCAAACTTTTCGCCTGCAATTGTTGACTAACCAAACTGTAGGCGTTTCTGAAGGAACCATTTTCCCCGAAGTAGTAAAAACCTTGGGGATCGCCAATGTAAAGAGCGTTAAATTTGACCGCTTGGACTCCATGATAGAGGCATTGGAAGAAGGGGATATAGATTTTGCTCTCATGGATGAGCCTACAGCCTTATACTGGCAATCACAATCCTCAGGGACTCTCACTGTGGTCGGCGAACCGTTTATTTATGGGTTTGGTTTGGGTATTGCTGTTAACCGTGGGGAACCTGATTTATTACAGGTCATTAATAAAGCGTTACTTCAATACCAAAACAGTGATGAATTTAAACTGAACTATCAGAAATACATTGCTCATTTTTAATAGAACTATTGCCTTGTGGTTAAAAATGACTGCTTGCAATCATCTAACAACACATAAGCGTTCACGGGATAGGTATATTTCGTCGTTACGGGACCTGGCGAAACAATCCAGAACGATACTACATTGAAGATTTGAAACTGGATTGCTTCACTTTGTTCGCAATGACGACAGTGCTTTCCGTTATCAAAGAATGTCATGCGCCGTGAACACTTACCAAGGCAAATAGGATAGTGATTAATGCAAGGTTTCACCTTTAGTGATGCAATGACTAATCACTCGGCGAGTCACGAAATCACCTTGACTGGCTCCGTAGAGTGATTTGAAATGCTCTGCCAGCGTTAAAACCCAAGAGGATAAACGAAAATCCATACGCTTTTCTTCCTGATTGACGACTAATTCGAATAACCCCAATGAATCACTATTTTGCTCGTTCGCATACTCCTCCATGATACGCTGAGCAGTATAGATATCTTTCTCTCTGGTTGGCCAACTTTTATTCATAAGTATCCCCTAACTTCATGACTTCGGGTCATTTGAAAAACTTCACGGCAGAACAAATTGGGTCAAATAATTAAATTACAAGTCCTCAATCTGAATTTTTATCATGCCATACATTGATTATTTTTTCAATATATTGTTCTATTTTTACTCATTTATTACCAACTTTACAAAGCCTTGCGGCTCTTCCCAAAGCGTCACAAAGAGCACCATTATGATTGGCCCAACAAATAAACCAAGCAATCCCAACGTTTCGACACCGCCTAAAATACCAAACAAAACAGCAAGAAAAGGTAGTTGGATCGCACCACCTATTAAAACCGGCTTTATAAAATGATCGGCAACAAACATCACGATGGTTCCCCATACCAAGACAATAATAGCGCCTATCATGCTGCCGTAGGATAATAAAATCAAAGCAACAACGACAAACACAAAGGGAACAACAAAGGGGATCATTGCAGCAAATGCTGTTATAAAACCGGTTAGGGTTGGAGCAGGGAAATCAACCAAAAAATAACAAAAACCCATTAACACACCAACCCCTAAACCTACCACAATCGTGCCATTGACTGTCGCTCTTAACGCTGAGGGTAAACGATCAGCATAGCGAAACCAACGGGATCCCAAACAAAATTCACCGATATGATTGATTTGTTGAAATAATTTATCGCCATCGCGATAAAAGAAAAATAAGGTTAAGAGTGTAAAACCTAGCTGAAAACCGCGATGAGCAAGATTGACTCCTACCTGCTTAATATAATAACTGGCGGACGTTAAAGGCAGATGAAGATTGGATAAGAACGATCTGACATTGCCTGGTTTGCTAATATTAGCATCCCAGTAAGTTACAAGCTCATTACCTATAATTGGGACTTGTTTTATAAATTCCGGAGCCTGCCCTCCTTCGCGATTTATCAGCTGTAAGTAATTAATGAATATTTGTAATTCTTTCACCAAAATACTGACTAACCAACTTAGAGGTAATATAAATATCAAACTCAAAATTATAGTAAACAGCAAAGCAGCCAGGTTATCATGATTAGCAAAAAATTCTCGCCAACGGCGATATAAAGGATAAGTCGCAATGACAATAATAGCTGCCCAAATCATAGACGGAATAAAGTGATGAATGATAAATAGAGCCAGCAGGACTATACCAACAGTCAACCCCATACTGATTAATTCCTTATGGTTTTCATTCATTTTGCAAATCCCCAAGCAAGCAATTGCATTAACAACCAGGCGGGAATAGCCGCCAACACATCATCTAACATGATTCCTATACCACCGTGAACCTGCTTATCGATACTACGAATCGGTTGTGGTTTCCAGATATCAAAAATACGGAATAAGATAAAACCGATGATCATCCACCCCCATCCTATCGGGGCCATTGTCATGGTAAGCAAATACCCTACAACTTCATCCCATACAATACCAGAATAGTCGTGGACGCCCATTTCTTGTGAGACTTTATCACTAACCCAAACACCTAATAAAAAAGCGAGAATAGTCATTAGCAAATAAATGATGAGTGGCTGTCCAGCAAGCAACAAATAAACAGGTATAGCAGCGAGAGTACCCCAAGTTCCCGGAGCAACCGGCATCAACCCACTACCAAAACCAAAAGCAATAAAATAAGCGGGATCCTGCCATACCTTATTGGACAATTTTACTGTATTCATTCGCACTCCTTAATCAAGTTTGCTTGAATAAACCCGGTTTATATCTTTTAAAAATGGCTATAACCACTTGGTGTAAGAGAGAGCAGATCACCCTCTTCTGTCCTGGCACGCAGACCATGTTTTTCTTCTATGATTCCAATTTGGTAACAGCGCAACCCCGCCTTGGCAAACAAAGCGAGTAACTGCTCTTCCTTTTGTGGTGCAACGGTAAAGCATAACTCATAATCATCCCCTCCTGTAAGAGCAAAATTAACTGCATTTTCCCCTTGATATTCGTGGACCAAAGAATGAACAGGAATCGCAGATAACGATAAGCAAGCCCCAACTCCACTAGCAACACAAATATGATTAAGATCTGCACTTAAACCATCGGAAATATCGATTGCTGCCGACGCGCTGTTTTGCAAAATATCGGCTAGATCAACACGTGGCTGAGGATGTTGCAATTTTAACATCAACGCACGCTTATCAGCTTCAGGAAGATCACTTCGCTGCAAAAAAGCCACTGCAAGAGCAGCAGCACCTAATTCACCACTCACATAGATTTTATCCCCTGGTTGAGCCCCAGAGCGCCTAACCGCTTTTCCAGTCGGCACCAAACCATGAATAGTGAGTGTTAAGCTTAGAGGACCACGCGTTGTATCACCACCAATTAAAGCAATATCAAATTGCTTTAAGGAAGCGTGCAATCCTTGGGAAAAACGCTGCAACCAAGCAGGATTAAGCTCCGGAATAGTCAGTGCCAAACTTATCCAGCAAGGCCTGGCTGCCATTGCGGCTATATCACTGACATTAACCATGACTGCTTTATAGGCAATGTCATACGCATCCCAGCTACGCAAAAAATGTACATCAGCCACTAAAGTATCTGTGCTCACTAACAATTGATGGGCAGGAGGTACATTCAGGCAAGCGGCATCATCACCGATACCCAATACGACATCGGCGCGAGTGCTGGCAGGATTTTTAAAAAAAACATCGATTAATGAAAATTCATTCATTATGAAGGCTGATTTCAATTTTTCGTACTTGTCGCGCCAGATTATTCAGTACGCCATTAACATAACGGTGGCCATCCTGGGAACCAAATTCTTTCGCCAGCGATATTGATTCATCCAGTACAACACGATACGGAATCTCAGGGCAGAACAACAGTTCAAAGGACCCTAAACGTAATACAGTTAACTCAATGGGATTTAAACTCTCAATCGATCTATCCAAAAATGGCATCAGATTTTCTTCCAGGAGCTTCACCTGCTCTGGGACACCATAAAGTAAACGGTTGAAATACTCACTATCAACTTTATCCATATTATTTGCAACACGAAATTGAGCTTCTATTTCGAATAATTCATGGCTAGACATTAACCACTGATAAAGCGCTTGCAGGGCAAGTTTTCGTGCACGTCTTTTGCCCCTAATTGATTGTTTTTCCACAATTACCTCATGAAGTTCTATCATCTTTCATTTGATCGATAGTTTGTCTGAAATCACTAACATCTTTAAAGCGTTTATAAACCGATGCAAAGCGCACATAAGCAACATGATCAAGACGATACAATTGCTTCATAACCAATTCGCCCACCTCACGAGAATCGATTTCTCGCTCCCCGCTACGGCGAATTTCCTGCATAATGGTTACGATAGCTTCTTCAAGCGCATCAACGCTAACAGGCCTCTTCTCCAAAGCCCGCAACATACCAGCTTTCAAGTTATTAATATTAAATGGCTCACGCCGGCCATCTCGTTTGATGATCGAGGGCATTATCAATTCGGCTGATTCAAAGGTAGTAAAACGTTCGTGACAAAGAAGACATTGTCGCCTTCTTCGTACTTGCGCTCCTTCTGCAACCAGGCGTGAATCCACTACCTTGGTGTCTTCTGCATGACAAAATGGACAATGCATAATTAACGATATACCGGAAATTCATGGCACAACTGCAAGACTTGCATTTTTACACGCGCAATCATTGCTTCATTATTCAAATCATCAAGCACGTCTGCTATCCAATTACTCAAAATATTCACCTCTTTTTCTTTAAATCCACGTGTTGTTATTGCTGGAGTGCCTAAACGCAGACCACTCGTTACAAAAGGCGAACGTGGATCATTAGGTACAGAATTCTTATTGACCGTGATATTAGCCCGTCCCAAGGCAGCATCAGCCTCTTTGCCGGTAATATTTTTAGTGATCAAATCAACCAGTAACAGATGATTTTCTGTACCACCCGAAACAATAGGATAGCCTCGGCCTTTAAGCACCTCAGCCATCACTTTTGCATTCAATAAAACTTGTTGTTGATAGTGCTTAAATTCGGGTTGCAGGGCTTCAGCAAAAGCCACCGCTTTGGCTGCAATAACATGCATTAAAGGACCACCCTGCATACCAGGAAATACTGACGAATTTAATTTCTTTTCAATTTCTTCATTGGCACGAGCCAGAATCAACCCACCACGTGGTCCACGCAACGTTTTATGGGTCGTCGTAGTAACCACATCCGCGTAAGGCAGGGGCGAAGGATAAAGGCCAACAGCTACCAAACCAGCTACATGCGCCATATCAGCCATTAAATAAGCGCCTACTTTATCAGCAATAGACCGGAACCTTGCCCAATCAAGCACCTGCGAATAAGCAGAAAAACCAGCGATAATCATTTTCGGACGATGAGTCACTGCCAACTCTTCCAGGGCGTCATAATTGATGAGACCCGTCTCAGGATCCAATCCATAGCCTATTGCTTCATAGAGTTTGCCGGAAAAATTAACTTTAGAGCCATGAGTCAAATGACCGCCATGCGGTAGAGCCATCCCCAGAATGACATCGCCAGGCGAAAGCAACGCCATCATTACTGCGGCATTAGCTTGTGAACCTGAATGCGGCTGTACATTTACATAGTCAGCACCAAACAATTGCTTGGCGCGGCTAATGGCGAGGTTTTCTGCAATATCCACATATTCGCAACCACCATAATAGCGTTTACCGGGATAGCCCTCAGCATATTTGTTGGTTAATACTGAACCCTGTGCTTCCAGGACCCGTGGACTGGCATAATTTTCCGAGGCAATAAGCTCGATATGATCTTCCTGGCGCTGACGCTCTGATGCAATTGCTTGCCACAGCACCTCATCAAACCCGGCAATCGTGTAATTTTTATCAAACATTAGCAATCCTTAACCCTGTCGGTAATTAAACGTAACTTCACATGACCTCGGCTAATTGCTTAAAGCACGGAGGTAGGAAAGACATTCCCTATCCAGACGATAATTAAATAATTATAATAGCTACTCAGCCAGGTTTGTAGCTCCTACTTACATTAGCCATTAATTCTCGTTATTCAACCAAGAGAGAATTACGTACTCGCCTGACTCCATCAATATTCGCTGCGATCGCAGCAGCGCGCTGCTTGGTTATTGGGCTATTTACAATACCACTCAATTGCACTTCACCCTTATAGGTTCTGACTGTAATCGCGAACCCTTTTGTTCCTAATTTATCAACCAATTCCGTTTTAACCTTTGCAGTAATCGCTGCACTGTCAAGGTACTGTCCCGTACTTTCGCTCGTTGGCGTAGCAGAGCAAGCAACCATGATTAGCAGTGAAAAAACCAGTAGGATTTCTCCCATTATCCTTAACATACTGCTCTCTTGGAATGAAATTATCCAAGAATATCACAGCACAGTGAACTAGTCATGACCATGCATATGACCTTCCTCCACACTATCATGACCATAAACATAGCCATTACCATAGTTGCCAGGATGTTCGTGTACTCTTGACTCAGGCATCACCGAGCCATGCCCGTGGTAATGTGACTCCCTGTTTTCGTGATGATGATAATGGTGATAGGGACGAGGGGCTGGCGCAGAATGATAGTAAAAAGGCCTTGGCGCCGGCTCATAATAACGATCATAGTAATAGTAATCGTTCTCCAATGTACATGAACCCAGTGATGGTAATAAAGCCAGTAACGCTAACAAACGTTTCATAAAAACCTCTTAGGCATAGCAACATAAAAAAAGAAAGGCACGATTCTACAATCGTGCCCTCTATGTATTTTACAGCTCATAAAAAATACTACTTCAATTAATTTGGAATTACTGTGCTTTCACCTCGGCTTTTCTTCCATAACGAAAGGGATATTCACGAAAGGGATAAACGGTTTCGCCTACATAGGCTCTTCTTCCTACGAGTCGCCACCCACTAAAGGTATTAATATCTAAACGCATGCCACTATGGCAGCGCATTACACCATCCCTATCTCTATAATACAGACTAATATAATGAGGGCGTTCCATACGATAAATATCAAATGGTTCTAATAAAGTATCATCATCGAACATGCCATAGACACGTATATCGTCGTAGCCATCGTTTAATACCTCTATTTCACAATAGCCAGGCATCATCGCTCTTTTCTCTACAGAAGGACCAGTATTTGCCTGTGGATGAACATGCCGATTGCTATCGGCATAAACTGATGTTAACAAACCTAAACAACTAACAAAAAGCAGTGACTTAAGCTTCATCATTAACTCCAAAGTAACTCTAAGATAGAGTGCAGACCAATTGTTAACAAAGAGTTGTCTTTAGTCAATAGGATTTTTTTGTGACCATGATAAAAATAATTTGCTCTATTTTCAGGCAATCTATTGACTGTTCAAATGACCAATTGTTGATTCTGATTCGACCAAATTATTTATGCTAATCCAGGCTCGCCCCAATTCCCAGTAATCGAAAAAATGCAAAACATCACGAAGTTACTTACTTCATCTATCAAGTAGTTATGGTATATTAAGCCCCAAATTAGGTAGAGGTTTAGTGGAAGTTCCTAAGCATTAGCCCGTTCAGAGGAATGAAGATGAAAAAACGCATGAAGATCATGATTATTGCTTTAATCGTTGTATTTGGAGGCATTATTGCGTTTAACCTCTTCAAAAGCTTTATGATTAAGCGCTTCTTTGCGAACTATGAACCTCCTGCCGTGAGTGTATCTTCTGTCAAAGCCATCCAAAAAAGCTGGGAACCGCGTATTGCAACAGTAGGAAATTTTGTCGCCATTAATGGTGTTGATGTCAATTCTGAAGCATCTGGAAACGTGGTGAAAATTCATTTTGAATCAGGCCAGTATTTTGAGAAAGATAAACCTCTGATTGATATTGATGACAGCGTTGATCAGGCCACGCTTAAATTTAATCTGGCAGAACTGGCTCTAAGAGAGCTCAATTATAAACGCCAAGCTGATTTATTTAGACGAGGGGCAACCCCCAGTTCAAGTGTTGATGAAGCGACAGCCAATTTGCAACAATCCAAGGCCAATGTCGAAAAAACTGAAGCGCAAATAAGGCAAAAGCATATTAGCGCCCCTTTTTCAGGGTTATTAGGCATTCGTCAAGTTAACTTAGGGCAATATATCACACCTGGACAAACCGCGATTGTGACCTTGCAATCACTCGATCCCCTTTACCTGGAATTTTATTTACCTGAACAGATGCTGAAGAGATTACATATTAATCAAGGCATTCAATTTAACGTAGAAGAATTTCCTAATGCTATCTTTGAAGGAAAAATCACCGCTATTAACTCCAAGGTCGATACGAATACTCATAACATTCTGGTCCAGGCGACTCTGCCCAATTGCCCCGCTGCAGCAACTGACAATCCAGAGAATTCGACGCTCATTAAGCTTGGCAAAAAAATTGGCGAAAAAAGAATTATCAATTGCAACACAGAACTTAACACCAAAAATCATATTACCCAATTCACTTTTATTCCCGGTATGTTTGCCTCTGTTTCCGTGGAACAACCCTTAATTCCAGACGTGATTGTTTTACCTTCTACAGCTATTTCTTACAGTCTGTATGGCAACTCTGTTTTTGTGATCGAAAAAGATAAAGACGGTAAAAAAGATGCTGAAGGCAAGGATATTTTGCGAGTCCAACGGGTGTTTGTCACTACAGGCGAACAGGCCGGCAATTACACAGTGATTAAAAAAGGAATAAAAGCGGGTCAGCTGATTGTAAGTTCAGGAGAATTGAAATTACAAAATGGTACCCCTGTGGTCATTAACAACAGTGTACAACTCAATGATGTCAGTGACGCTGATAATTTAGGCCAATAGCAGTTTTAGCGGCAAGTGATTTGCCTTAGGCGATGGTTATTTAACCATCGCTGAGATCAATATCGTCAAAAACGACGAAGGTTTTTTCCAGGATAACGCATGAATTTTACAGATATATTTATTAAACGCCCGGTTCTCGCCACAGTCATTAGTTTATTGATCTTTTTGTTTGGCCTGAATTCAATCTCAACCATGCAAATTCGCCAATATCCGCGCATGGATAATACGGTTATCACAGTGACTACTGCTTATCCTGGTGCTGATGCCGCTTTAATTGCGGGATTCATTACGACACCTCTGGAAGCGGCTGTTGCCAGTGCGGAAGGGATCGATTACATGACCTCAACCAGCACACAAGGCTTAAGTACAATTACCTTAACGATTAAATTGAATTTTAATCCCCAGGTTGCCTTTACCGATGTAATGAGCAAGGTGCAGCAAATCTTAAATCAATTGCCTCCTGAATCACAGCAACCGGTTATTGTTAAAAGTTCGGATACCTCAACCCCGTTAATGTATATCAGCCTTGATAGTCCTGATATGACACCGCAGCAAATTACCGATTACGCTACCCGTGTTGTACAGCCACAATTACAAACTGTCGATGGCGTAGCAAAAGCAGATATCCTGGGTGGGGCGACTTACTCCATGCGGATTTTCCTCGACCCAATCAAAATGGCTGCTTTGAATGTAGCACCCTCCGATGTATCCAGTGTATTGGCTCGTAATAATTTCCTGACTGCGGCAGGCAATACTAAAGGTGAATATGTTGCGATCAATATGACTGCAAAAACCGATTTAAATAACGCTGAAGAATTCAGCCAATTGATCGTCAGAAGCAACAAGAACTCTATTATCCGCCTGCGTGACATCGGTAAAATAGAATTAGGTTCGCAAAACTATGATTCAACGGTACGATTTAATGGTAAAAAGGCTGTCTTTCTCGCCATCACACCAACACCAACCGCTAACCCGCTGACCGTAATTACTGATGTACGCAAAATAATGCCCTCTATTCAACGTGAATTTCCCCCTTCTTTATCAGGGACTATTGTTTACGATGCGACTGATTTTATTCGCGCCTCTATCGAAGAAGTGATTCAAACCATTGCTGAAGCCGCGATCATTGTTATTATCGTCATCTTCCTGTTTTTAGGCTCTTTACGCTCCGTTATTATTCCGGTAGTCACAATACCTTTGTCATTGATTGGTGTCTGTACCTTCATGTTATTTTTAGGCTATTCCATCAATTTACTGACTTTGCTTGCTTTCGTTCTGGCAATTGGTCTCGTAGTTGATGATGCCATTGTAGTTGTTGAAAACGTACACCGACACATTGAAGAAGGAAAAACGCCTTTCCAAGCAGCAATTATCGGTGCTCGTGAAATTGCAACGCCTGTAATTGCCATGACCATTACTTTGGCAGCGGTGTATGCCCCTATCGGATTTATGGGAGGATTAACTGGCGCTCTCTTTAAGGAATTTGCGTTCACCTTGGCAAGTGCCGTAATTATCTCTGGTATTATTGCATTAACATTGACCCCAATGATGTGTTCTAAAATACTCTCGGCAGAAATCAGTAGCGGACGTTTTGTTCACTTTCTTGATGATAAATTTAACCGCCTGAAAATCCGTTATCAACGTGCTCTCCATAGCTTATTGGATACTCGGATCATTATTTTGCTGTTCGCTGCAGTGGTATTACTTATGCTGCCCTATCTCTATAGCCATACCGCAGAAGAAACGGCCCCTGAAGAAGACCAAGGATTCTTCTTTGTCGTCTCAACAGCACCACAATATGCGACGATTAATTACCTCGAAGCCTATACTCAACCTTTTGATGAGATCTATAAAAGTTTTCCTGAAACCGAACATTATTTTACAGTTAATATGAGTGCACCTATTTCCGGTATGGTACTCAAAGCCTGGGATCGACGAGAACGCAGCCAATTTCAGTTAAAACAGCCTTTACAAGAAAAATTGGACAGCGTGGCTGGTCTTAAATCATTTGCTGTTATTCCTCCTCCACTCCCGGGCGGCGGTAGTGGTACTCCTATTCAGTTTGTAATCAAGACTACCAATGATTTTCAAACACTCTTTGAAGTATCCAACAAATTAATTGATGCGGCACGCAAGAGTGGTCTTTTTATTTATATCGATAACAGCCTTAAGTTCAATCAACCAGAAATTGAATTACAAATTAACCGCTCTAAAGCCTCTGATCTTGGATTGGACATGCAGGCGATCGGTAGCAGTTTAACCACTGCCCTTTCCGGCAATTACGTTAATTATTTCAATTTGCAAGGACGTAGTTATCAGGTGATTCCACAATTAGACAGGCGTTATCGCTTGAATTCCGAGCAATTAGGACAAATTTTTGTGCGTACCGCGAATGGCATCATGGTACCCTTATCGACTGTGGTTACACCAAAAGAAAAAGTACAACCTAATGCCGCAACGCACTTCCAACAGTTAAACGCTGCCACTATCCAAGCAGTGATGATGCCAGGTACAACGCTTGGACAAGGTTTAGCGTTTCTAAAAGAACAAGCCGATAAGTTATTACCTAAAGGTTTTACTTATGATTATGGCGGGCAGTCAAGGCAATTTATTCAGGAAGGTAGCGCGCTTATTTTTGCCTTTTTCCTGGCAATCATTGTTATTTTCCTGGTGCTTGCAGCCCAGTATGAAAGTTTCAGAGACCCACTAATTGTATTAATCAGCGTCCCGATGTCCATTTGTGGAGCATTGATCCCTCTTAATTTGGGAGCAGCAAGTATTAATATTTACACCCAGGTTGGGTTAATTACCTTAATTGGCTTGATCAGTAAGCATGGCATTTTAATTGTTGACTTTGCTAATCAATTACAACGAGAAAAGAATCTTGACCGTCGAGCTGCAGTCGAGGAAGCGGCTGCCATTCGTTTGCGTCCAATCTTAATGACAACGGCAGCCATGGTCTTTGGTGTCCTCCCCCTATTAATCGCAGCAGGGGCTGGGGCTGTCAGTCGTTTTGATATTGGTCTGGTGATTTCAACAGGTTTACTGGTTGGTACCTGTTTTACTCTTTTTGTCGTGCCGACTATGTATACTTACATTGCAGCTGACCACCGACATGATTACGATAATGAGAATACCATTCCCCCTTCAGCAATAAGTGATTCTCATAACCCAGTCTAGGTTTGGGGTTATGAGAATGACCATAGCAAGTGAATAATCGGTCGTTTAGCGATCGATTTATTGCCATTGAATATGTTAGAATTCGCGATTTTCACCAGTACAGGTTAAATCATGGATAAGACTTATTCCCCCCAAGCGATAGAACGTGCATGCTATGAAAAATGGGAAAGCCACCATTATTTTCAGCCGCGCGGCGAAGGAAAGGCTTATTGCATTATGTTACCTCCTCCTAATGTAACCGGTAGCTTACATATGGGACATGGTTTTCAACATACTTTAATGGATGCCCTGATTCGGTATAAACGTATGCAAGGCGCAAAAACCCTTTGGCAACCTGGTACTGATCATGCGGGAATCTCAACGCAACTCGTTGTGGAACGCCAATTGGATAGCAAGGGATTATCCCGCAAAGACATGAGTCGTGAGGAATTTCTAGAGCATGTATGGCGTTGGAAGGAAGAATCAGGAAATCAGATTACTAGCCAGATGCGTCGCATCGGTTCTTCGGTCGATTGGTCGCGCGAACGATTTACCATGGATGAAGGCTTGTCAGCTGCTGTACAAAAAGTATTTGTTCAATTGTACGATGAAGGGCTTATCTATCGCGGTACCCGTCTGGTAAACTGGGATCCAAAATTAGGTACAGCTGTTTCAGATCTGGAAGTTATTTCTGAAGAGGAAGATGGGTGTTTATGGCATATACGCTACCCTGTCGTTGATTCAAGCGAATCAATTATTATCGCCACAACAAGACCAGAAACTTTGCTTGGTGATACGGCGGTTGCCGTTCATCCAGATGATCCCCGCTATCAACATTTGATCGGTAAACAGCTACAACTTCCTTTATGTGACAGAACGATTCCTGTTATTGCAGATGACTATGTCGATATGGAATTTGGTAGTGGTTGTGTCAAAATTACGCCAGCTCATGATTTTAATGATCACGAAATTGGTAAACGCCACAATTTGCCGTCCATTAACATCCTGACAAAGAAAGCAACCATCAATAAGAACGCCCCCTTACCTTACCAGGGGATGGATCGCTTTGTAGCTCGTGAACTCATTATTCAAGACCTGGGTAAAGCAGAGCTCTTAGTTAAAATTGAACCACACAAATTAAAAGTACCTCGCGGCGAAAAATCGAATGTTATCATCGAGCCACTTTTAACTGATCAATGGTATGTAAAAATTAAACCGTTGGCTGAACCAGCTATCGAAGCCGTTGAAAAGGGAGAAATCCGCTTTATTCCTGAGAATTGGTCTAAAACGTATTTTCAATGGATGGAAAACATTGAAGATTGGTGTATTAGTAGACAATTATGGTGGGGACATCGTATTCCAGCCTGGTATGACAGCCATGGCCATGTTTATGTTGGCTATAGTGAAAACGATGTTCGCTTTAAATATTCCCTGGATGAATCCGTCTCATTAAAACAAGATGAAGATGTTCTGGATACCTGGTTTTCTTCTGCACTTTGGCCTTTCTCCACCTTGGGCTGGCCAGAACGCACGCCGGAGCTTGAACAATTTTACCCCACGTCAGTCTTGGTAACTGGCTTTGATATTATTTTCTTTTGGGTTGCCCGCATGATTATGATGGGCTTAAAATTTACAGGTAAAGTCCCCTTCAAAGAGGTCATCATTACGGGGCTTATTCGCGATAGCGAAGGGCAGAAAATGTCTAAATCCAAAGGGAATGTCCTGGATCCTATTGATATTATTGATGGGATTGATCTCGACAAACTCATTGAAAAACGAACTTCCAACCTGATGTTGCCTTCAGTACGTGATAAAATAGCAAAGGCCACCCGCAAAGAATTTCCAGAAGGCATTGCCTCTTTTGGGACTGATGCACTTCGTTTTACCTTTTGTTCGTTAGCATCCACCGGTCGTAATGTACGTTTCGATATGGGGCGAGTTGAAGGGTATAGAAATTTTTGTAATAAGCTATGGAATGCTTCACGTTATGTATTACTTAATACCGATGAGGAGCAGATTGATTTTGGTGATGGCGCTTTTCAATATAGTCCTGCCGATCAATGGATACTTTCACGTCTGCAACATACGATTACTCAGTGCCATCATTATTTTGAAACCTACCGTTTTGATTTACTGACAAACACACTGTATGAGTTTGTCTGGCATGAGTATTGTGATTGGTATCTTGAATTATCAAAACCAGTGCTCTATGACAATAATGCCTTGGCAGCGATGAAGCGAGGGACTCGGCGTACTCTGATTCATGTGCTTGATCAGATCTTAAAACTCTTGCACCCTATTATGCCGTTCATTACTGAAGAAATATGGCAACGTACCAGCAAACTTACCAGCCAAAATGGTGAAACCATTATGCTAAGTCACTACCCGCAGGTAAACAAGGATTTCATTAATCCTGACGTGGAAGAAGAATTAGCCTGGTTAAAGTCAGTCATTCAATCTGTCCGTACCATTCGCAGTGAAATGACTATTTCCCCTGCTAAATTAATTCCCTTACATTTCAGAAACGTAACACCAGTAATAGAAGAGCGGATTAAGAAATATCATGGAACTTTAATTGCGTTAAATAAACTGACTCACATCCGTTGCATAGATAAGAATGAATCACTATCAGTTTCAGCCTCTGCTGTTGTTGGTGAGCTCGAGTTACTTATTCCTATGGCTGGCCTCATTGACAAACAAGCAGAATTATCTCGTCTAGAAAAAGAAATTGCTAAATTGGATAAAGATATAGCTCTTGCTGAAGGTAAACTGGGTAACCCTAAATTTACTGACAAAGCACCTGCTGAAATTATTAGTAAAGAACAAGAAAAATTAGCTCAGGCAAAACTAACCAAGAGTAAGTTGTTACACCATAAAAAAACGGTAGAAACACTCTAGGCAGGTTGGCGCTTCGCCCAACAGGGTATTTGGAAACATGTTGAGTCAAGGTCGCCGACCTACAGGGTTTATGGCTTGATATTGCGCGTTTCGCTGCACACATAGACTAATGTGTATGCTCCGCTGCGCGAATATCAAGCCATGGGCACTCATCACACCTCTTAAACAACAGCTCAAAACTAATATGACAAGAAGGGATTCTTGCCTTTACATCGTCTTGTTACCCAGGCATGCTTACCTTTACCCTAATTCGGGATTTCAGTATGGTCAAGGAACAAAAAGCAAATCACCTGATTCACGAAAAAAGCCCTTATCTACAACAACATGCCCATAATCCTGTAGACTGGTATCCTTGGGGAAAAGCAGCCCTTGATAAAGCACGCGAAGAAAATAAGCCGATTCTGCTTTCTATTGGTTACGCTGCCTGCCATTGGTGTCATGTCATGGCCCATGAGTCCTTTGAAGACGAAGAAACCGCGATGGAGATGAATAAAGGCTTTATTAATATAAAAGTAGATAAAGAAGAACGACCCGATTTGGACAAAATTTACCAAACAGCCCATTATTTTTTAAGCCAACAACACGGTGGCTGGCCTCTGACTATTTTTTTGGCATCGGATCTTACCCCTTTTTTCAGTGGGACTTATTTTCCTCGCGAAGACCATTATCAATTACCCGCCTTTAAAAAAATTTTGCACTTCGTTACCGCGATCTATAACAATCAACAACAGGATATCCAAGAACAAGCCAAGCAATTAAAAAAAATCTTGCAGCAACAGCGCCATAGCCCGACCAATTCCGTTTTAAATAATCGTCCCTTAGAACTCGCTCTGTATAATCTGTCTGCAAGTTATGATGCGAATCATGGTGGCTTTGGTGTCGCTCCCAAATTTCCTCAAGCACCTAAGCTTGATTATTTACTAGACCATCATTCACCCCTTGCTTCAGCCACTCTGGAGCATATTGCAAAAGGTGGGATCTATGACCAATTAGCAGGAGGCTTTTATCGTTATTCGGTTGACGAAAAATGGAACATCCCTCATTTTGAAAAAATGCTTTACGATAATGGGCAATTATTAACGCTCTACTCGATTGCTGGCCAGCATCACGCAGAGGCATTTTTCCACGAAATTGCTGCTGAAACCGCCGAATGGGTAATTGAGGAAATGCAATCTTCCGAAGGCGGGTATTACTCCAGTCTCGATGCAGACTCTGAAGGGGAAGAAGGAAAATTTTATCGTTGGGACAAAACAGAGATTCAGGCTGAACTCACTGAAATAGAATATGCTGTCCTGAGCCATTATTTCGGTTTAATACAACCACCTAATTTTGAGCAATATTGGCATTTTTATGTTGCTCAGCCTTTAGAAAAAGTCAGTAAACAGCTAACCCTCTCCATGGCAGATACTAAAAAACTGCTGTCCTCGGCAAAAAAGAAACTACTCGCTAAACGTAATCAACGACCAAAACCTTTTCGTGATGAAAAAATTTTGACTTCATGGAATAGCTTGATGATTAAAGGTATGCTTCTTGCCGGATATTATTTGGCGGAGCAGCGCTACCTGAACTCCGCTGAACGAGCAATTCGCTTCATTAAAGAAAAACTTTATTGTAAACAGCAGTTACTAGCCAGTTATAAGGATGGTGACGCTTATCTTCAAGCCTATTTGGATGATTACGCTTTTTTAATTGATGCGCTACTGACTTCATTGACCATCTCTTGGCATACTGAACATTTATTATTTGCTATCGAATTGGCTGATAGCGTATTAAACCATTTTTCTGATCAAGTGGCCGGAGGATTCTTCTTCACCGCTGACAATCATGAAAAATTATTATATCGCCCCAAGCCAATGTCTGATGAAGCAATACCTGCGGGAAATGGGATCCTCGTCAGAGCTTTGCTAACTCTTGGTCATTTATTAGGTGAACCACGCTATTCAAACGCCGCAGAAAAAACGTTGCAGACCGCCTGGGCAGCTTTAATGCAATTTCCTGCAGAACACTGCAGTTTACTACAAGGGTTAAGCGATTATTTAACCCCACCGCAAGTGGTGATTATTCGTGGCAAACAAGATGAAATCAACTCTTGGTGGGAATATGCGCGGCCACGTAACCCTTATACCTTTGCCATACCCAATGAAACGCTAAATCTTCCCCAAGCCCTTTCTACAAAAAAGCCACAGGGAAAAACCTGTGCTTATATTTGCCAGGGTTTGCAGTGTAATGAGGTAATAACGGAGCTAGAAAAATTTAAAATGCTTCTGCAAGATAATACTATTTAAAATTAACGAGTTAATCAAAAAGACTTAGGAAAAACATTGAGTCGAGGCAAAGGCAACATTTGATTTTAACGAGAGAGTTTAGCCTCACTAAATGACCGAATTAAAAGCAAATTTTAACGAAGTGATCGACGTTTTGCGTAAGTCCTATTTAAGAAATGGCACAGCATTGCACACACCAGTCCTATCCCACCACCAATAATCACGTGAGAAAGGCGTTCAAAAGCGATTGCTCTTGAGTGCGTAATCAACATCACCACTGTTGCCACGAAGACACAGCGTAGCGTGTAAGCGATGATATAACGCCGAAAGGCTACCAGCGTTAAAAACAGTGCAACTGTAGTAAGCGTTAAATCAAAAGGCGTAGAAGGAACAACAAATTGGCCAAGTAGAATACCTACTGGAACACCAATTAAAACACCAATAAGACGCTGATGGAACTTCCCTGGCGTTGTTTCGATTTCGCCTGTAATAACACTTGCGACTCCCCAAATCATCCATTGACCATTTTGCATCGGAATATATTGGACTAAAAAGGCGGAAACACCGACACCCAAAGCCATTGCGATCATGCTCTCGGTATTATTCTTTTTCGCACCAAAATCAGATAAATACGAGAGTTGTAGAAATTGATAACCTTTGCTGTCTTTATAAAATTTTATTTGATTAAACAAGGTAATGGCTAAGGTAGGAATCAAGGCCACAAGTAAATAAGGCACTAAACGAGTGAAGCTGTATAAGGAAAAGACTGGTTTCATTTCAGAAGCGAGTTCTATGGAAAGAATGATAGCTGGAATAAATGTCCAATTTCCCAATGTCCGTAACTTATCACCTTTGCAGGCTATCCAGATGATCGCTGTGGCTGACAAGGTGCTACTTAAAATAAAAAGTATAGGCAGCTCTTGGGTAAAAAATAATAAATAAAATAAGAAAATGATTGCCAACCCATGCAGTAATACTCCCAAGACAGTAAGCTGCAATTTTTCCTCAACGATTAACGTTGCCATCGCTAAGACCGATACTTCTAACCAATAGGAATTCTCAGTAACAAGGAAAAGAACGGCAAAGGGTATTAAGACGATCATGCCAAGCAAGAGGAACCATCCTCTAATTTCATTTTTTATCCATTGCATGCTCTTCGCTAAAATTTGCATTTTAAATGTTGCTCACATTTACTAATCGGCATCGTTGGTTTATTGCTGTATCGCAGTACTAACCTCCGTCCGAAACGTTCCGCCTTGCACGAAAACACAAAAATACACAGGTTATGCAAGAAGGCCAACTCGAAGTCGAAAGAATAAGATTTACAAGCTTATAATAACCTTTTACTGTTATCTTTGTCGTTGTTCTAACATACAACGTTATTTAGAAATGTAAATTGGCTTTTAAGGATTACTGTGATACGGAATACTCAGAACCGACTGTCTTATTATCTGTTGGGCATTATTGTATGCCTTTTTTTATTTCTTTTCTTAACCGCAATTGTCGCGTGGCACGGTCCCTATCTCTTTCTTAATACGTATGTGCATCGCACCATTGAGACGATACAAACATCTTACCTTACTCTCGCTGCTACTTTTCTCTCTATTTTAGGAAACAAGTATATAGTTGTCCCAGCACTGATATTGACTAGTCTATTTTTATTTTTTCAAGCACAGAGAAGACTTGCCGTGCATTTTTTTCTTGTCATTGTTTTAGCCGCTACCATAGCGTTCCTCTTCAAGAATTTTTTCCCCATTCCCCGGCCTGAAGAGCATGGTGTTATAGAGAGCTTTGCCTTCCCAAGTCGGCATGTCGCCCTATGCTCAGCCTATTTAATTTTTATATTGGCAATTGTGAGTCCCAAGATTAAATCGAGTCGGTGGTTAACAATGACCATTTTTTGTTTGATTTTAGCGGAATCTATCGCACGCCTAATACTAAAAGTTCATTGGCTAACTGATGTGATGGGTGGTTTTTTTCTTGGTTCTGCTTGTGGCCTAATTGGAGCCTATAGTTATCATCTTAAACCGGATCCTGCCTTGGATCTTCCTGTATTTTTTAAAACCCTTGTCATTATTTTCGGTATCACTAGCATGGTTTATTATTTAATACCCGGTTTCTTTTAATTCTACCTTAAGATTTACTCTCGTTAATAAAAGGATGGCCCCAATTCGGGGCTATCCTTTTATTTTTTTCCACAGACACGACGCTCTATCCAATACGCCAGTATCAGGGTCGAGACAATACCTAACATGATTCCATAATTCTGCCAATTCTTTCCTACCATGGTTAATGCATTGGGAGTATGGAAAATAGAGAATGGGATAGCTAATAAAACATCAACCAATGCTGAACCTGCTACCAAGCCACAGGCAATCAACACCCCCCTTTGTCTCCGTAGCTGACTTTCTTCATCAGGAAGCTTCTTTTTACTGAGACGCCACTGCGTGACCATTGCAATCATTCCGCCAAGAAATAAAGGAAAAGAAGAAGCGATTGGTAAATACATTCCTATAGCAACGCCTAATATAGAAAGTCTAATACAACGATCCAATTTAACTACATGGATGAAAAAAATAAGCGCGAGAATTACTGCTGCTCCGATAAACATCATCGTCCAAGGCAAGGCATTACGAAATACTGCTTCAGTGATTGCCGCCATTAATGCAGCGGTGGGTGCGGGCAGTGACTGGCCAGGATCCATTCCATCATGAGGCATAACCCCTGCAATACCATAGACATCAAACATCAATTGCATGACAGGTGGTATCACCAAGGAAGAAATGATTACCCCTAGCAAAAGCATAACCTGCTGCTTCCACGGAGTCGCGCCAACCAATTGTCCCACTTTCAAATCTTGCGTATTATCGTTGGCAATAGCAGCAATGCCTGTTACCACCGAACCAATAATAATTGTGATTGCTTCTGCTGCCTTAATCTGGTTAACGCTAAAAGGTAACGGTAAAAGCTTGTTAATCATCGTCAGCAATATCCAGGCTGCAAATAGCATGCCGGCAATAACTATTGCACTACCAGGACTCGCTGTTACTCCGACCATACCTGAAAAATAGCCTGTAATAACCGAGAATAAAAAGCCAATGATCAAAACATAGAGTACTGCCCCAAACACTAAGGTAGGGGCGAAATCACCGTCCAGCCCGATTTCCTCCAAAGGGAAAATAAATTGAAAAAACAAAAATAAAATAGCAGACATAAGTGTTACGCCAATTAAAATAAAGGGCATGGGAATGTCTTTATCCGTGCGCGGCAATTGCGTTTCTTGATGACTTTTAGACACAAAAGCACGGAAAGAAATCCGCATACTCTTAAGTAAAGGCCTTATTAATTTCAAGAAAGTCCAGGTACCTGCAAAAAGCATAGCTCCAATCCCTAAATAACGCATTTCACTATTCCAGAGAAAAGTAGCCGCTTTTTGTGCAGGATAATGGGAAAGAAACTCTGGATAAAATTGACTAATAATCGGCATGGCTATCAGCCAGGAAATAATAGCCCCCAAGAAAATACTCAAAGCCATTTCATGTCCGACTAAATAACCGGCCCCTATCATCGTTGCAGAAAATCCCACACCAAAACCTAATAGTGAACGCTTGATCGAAAACCAAAAACTCCAATTGTTTGCAATGATTTTAAAACCGGTTTGGAAGAGCTCCAGCAGGCCACCTACAGCCCCACCGAGAAAAATATCTCGAATACCCGCTTTTTCTGCTGATGATTTCAATACTTCGGCAATAGCCCTCCCCTCCGGAAATCTTAACACCGGTTCATTCACTAAAACCCGGCGAAGAGGAATTGAAAATAAAACGCCCAAAATACCACCACAGACAGCAATAAAAAAATTAGTGAGATAATCAAAACCATCCCAGTATTGAATAATAATCAATGCAGGAATGGTATAGACAATACCTCCAGCAACTGCTTCGCCCGCAGAAGCGGCTGTTTGGACTGCGTTATTCTCCAGAATGGTAGAGTTTTTAAACAAACGTAAAATACCCATGGAAATAATAGCTGCAGGAATGGAAGCCGACGTTAAAATACCCAACTTTAACGCCAGATAAGCATTCGATAAGGCCAAAATAATCGTCAAAATAATTGCTAAGACAATACTACGAATAGTTAATTCAGCAATTTTTTCATCCGCTTTGATAAACGGAACAAATGTACTCATTCATTACCCCATACTGCTTTGGTTACATCAGGACGTAACCAGTTCTTGAGTTCAGATTTAGAAATTTTTACTGTTTGTGGACCGTAAAAATAAGGCGCGACTTGATAAGTATCAAACACAATAGCTAAACCATCTTGTGTAAAATGCCAATTTCTATAATTCTCCTGGGTCGCCGTTGTTCCTTTTATTAACCAATCCCGATCAGTCATTTTTTTCTTCCCTAAAGCTTTACGGCATATAGTGGCTATTTGGTTTAAGTAATTACTATTTGGTACAAACAAATGATCTAACGTCACTGATTGGCCTTGGATAAAATTGAACGTTTTTACAGAATTACTGGGATGTGCAGCACCTTGACTATAAGCCGATACGGAGAACAAGATACTTAACGCATTTTTATTTTGAAACTCTATTTTATAATCAATATATAAACTACCTTTTCCCAAAGTATCACCTGTCTTTTTCACACCAGGTACTTCAAGAGCGGCTGCACTCTTTTGGCTTTCGGCTATAAACGCTTTTATCCTTTCACCCACTTCTTCATCTGGAAATCCTTCTGGATATTTAATACTAAGATCAAAATCAGCAGTTTCTTTTTTGATGACTATTGTCTTTGGCGGTGCTGCCCAAACCAAACTCTGTAACAAGAAATAACTCAGCCCTAACAGACTTATAATAAATTTCTTCATCGTTGTACTCCCTCAAATTCCCTTAACCAATTTCCCGCTACCATTGTACTGTGTTGTATGGGATAACCAAAGTGATAACAAAGTGAGGCACTATCCTTTATTGACCAACGGACTAAATCCGCAGTCATTCCCGCTGCAAGAGAACCTGTTTCCCGCTCCAGAGCAAGTGCTCTCGCCGCCTGATACGTGACTGCCATTAAAGCCTCTGGTACTGTTAGGCCAAAAAGCTGACAGGCCATATTGAGCATTAGCAATAATGATGTCGTAGGTGATGAGCCTGGATTAGCATCGGTGGCAATTGCTATACCCACCCCCATTTCACGCAGTAACGCTACAGGCGGTTTGACTGTCTCGCGTAAAAAATAGTAAGCGCCCGGTAACAGGACAGCTACTGTTCCATTATTAGCCATTGCAGCAACTCCTTCGCGATCCAGGTACTCTAAATGATCACAAGACAGAGCCCCTAAGCTGGCAGCCAATTTTGTCGCTCCGAGATTAGACAATTGTTCTGCGTGGCACTTAATAGGGAAAGCCAAGGCCTTTGCTTGGGTAAACAACTGTTCTGTTTGAGCCAAGGTAAAACCAATGGATTCACAAAATACATCTACCGCATCAGCCAATCTCATCTCAGCTATAGCAGGCAACATATCTTGACAAAGAAAATCGACATAAGCCTGGGCATTATTTTTATATTCTGGCGGCACCGCATGAGCCCCTAGAAAAGTAGTCCTTACTCGCAGACCAACCACTTCCCCCAAACGCCTCGCCACACGCAAGATTTTAAGCTCATTATCCCAATCTAGACCATAACCCGATTTAATCTCAACGGTAGTTACGCCTTCTGCCCGTAAAGCCAACATTCTGGGTAATGATTGTTGAAAAAGCTCTTCTTCAGAGGCAGCACGCGTTTGTCTGACAGTCGATAAAATGCCTCCCCCGGCGCGCGCAATTTCAGCATAAGTTTTTCCTTCAAGTCGTTGCTTAAATTCATCAGCCCGATTACCGGCATAAACCAAATGAGTATGACAATCAATCAAGCCTGGCGTAATTAATAAATTACCACAGTCTTCAGTAACAGTAGCCTGTTGCGAGTAAGAGGCAGGTAACTCACTCATGGCACCACACCAAACTATCATTCCTTTGCTAATAGCAATCGCTTGATTTTCGAGTTGCTTACCTTGTGCATCAATTGTCGTTGCATTTGATAATAAGCGGTCACATGCCTGCATGTTTACTCCCAGTCAGGCACTTGTTGTGATGCCTTGAGCCATTGTTGGTGGTGGCTTTTGTCATAGATATCCCATTCTTGGGCTACATAGTCTGTTTTATCCACATCGATTAATAACCATATTAAAAAATCAGCTACGGTGGTAGTGGATAAGAGACGTTTTTCTTGCTTGAGAACCCTGAAAAAATCACGTTTTTCCTCATCCATAAACGAAGCGTGTCGAATGGTGGTCTGCATGTCGGTATCAATAATCCCAGGCATCACACTGGCAAAAGCCAGGTTTTGATTTTCTAACTGTAAACAACGGGTGAGCATAGCTAGAGCCGCCTTGGACACACAGTAAGCAGCCCAACCTGCAACAGGGAAATGCGCTGCACCAGAACCGATATGCAATACGCGACCTTGCTCTAATTTGGCAAGCAACATCTGCGTTAAAAATAAAGGTGCATTGAGATTAGTGGCAAGAACTTGCTGCCAGGAAGCTTCATCGATAGCAGCAACAGGCATAATCGGCTCAATAACACCCGCGTTGTGGATCAACCCCTCAAGCGCGTTAACTTGAATTTGCTCTATATGGGCAACAATTTCCCGGCGTCCTTTACTCGTTGAAACATCCGCAACAAGGTAACTAATTTGGGGAGAATAGGCTGCCGTTTCTACTAAAGCCTCTTCGCGTCGACCTACAATTAAAATCTGCTTTTGTCGAACCGCCAAAGCATGAGCCAGAGCCCGTCCAATTCCACTCCCTCCACCAGTAATCACAAACATGATATTTCTCCAGCTAGCTTAATCTTTGGCTATTCGCTTCTAATCCAGCAAACATCGATTTTATAGGCCTCAATACAGAAGAGCGATGAGAACTTAAAATCACCACTTCGTGAACTTCAGAGAAGAATACCGAACCACACTAGACTTCTTTCGCAAACGCGTTGCAGTGAGAGCAATGCGGAGGAGAAACGGCACGCAAAGCCAGAGTGTACACATCAGTACATGAGGCCCAAGCACCGCATCAACGAAGCTGTGCTTCAATGCTGTAGCTCCTGAAGAGGTCTACTCTTAAAATAAGGCCCGATAATAACAGACCTGCTTAGGATTGGCACCGATTTTAGAATAAAGAAATAATTACAGTGACATTATCATATACAGGAAGATATATTATCCTTATATCAAATTTCTGCTTTGAAATTGACTATGTTTGCAAACCTAAAAAATTACGAACCAACTGAGCAATCTATTTGGCAAGGGCGTCAAGATAGCTTGCCTGGGGAACGTTTCTTCCAACGTGTTCGTTGTATCGATCTGCGTTCCCAAACTCTACATGATAACCAGCAAAACCTGATTATGCTGGGATTTTGTAGTGACGAAGGGATCAGGCGTAACGAAGGTCGTACTGGCGCTAAATTAGGTCCATTCAAATTGCGTGAACAATTAGCAAAACTTTCCTGCAATCTCGATAAGCAGTTTACCGATATAGGTAATATCGTCTGTGAGCAAGAACAATTGGAATCTGCTCAACAAGAATTCGCATCCTTAATTACGGCTTGTCATCAACAGGGTTATAAAACCTTGGCTTTCGGTGGCGGTCATGAAATTGCATGGCCGCATTTTTCTGGTTTGGCTGCTCATTATCCCAAAATAGGTATTATTAATTTTGATGCCCATTTTGATCTGCGTCCTTTAAAAGACGGGCATTATGCTACTTCAGGAACCCCTTTTCGCCAAATCAGCCAATATTGTCAACAAAATCGGCTATCCTTTGACTACTGTTGTTTAGGAGTCCAATATATTGCGAATACAGCTAGTTTGTTTGCTACTGCCGATGAATTAAAAGTATCTTATCTTAGCGCAGAACAAATCCATAATGAGGATATTGCCTGGCAACTCGCTTTCCTGGATACGTTTCTTTTACGGCATGAATATATTTATTTAACGATTTGTTTGGATGTATTTGCCGAATGCTTTGCACCAGGGGTCAGTGCGCCACAAGCCCTGGGTTTAACACCATGGCAAGCATTAGCCCTGTTGAAATACATCTTACAAACTGGCAAAGTGATAAGTCTTGATGTAGCTGAGCTCTCTCCCCCTCTGGATCAAGAGCAAAAAACCACACGACTGGCTGCCAGCCTAGTGGCAGAGTTGTTGGATTATTATTAAAGGAGTGTTATTAATGAAAAAATCCATGCTATGCGCAGGATTGATGACTGTTTTATGTACAACAATCTATGCTGAAAATAGTGCTCAACCCGCGAACAGTAACCCTGGCGACACCTTGCAAACAAAACCAGCACCTACAGCACTGGAAGCAAGTGCATCGCCTGCAGTAGTGCAACCTGCTCCTTCCCAAACCGCACCAACCCAAACGCCACAGGGTACACCTGCTCCTACGCCACAGGGTACACCTACTCCTACGCCACAGGGTACACCTACTCCTACGCCACAGGGTACGCCTGCCCCTACGCCACAAGGTACGCCTACTCCTGCACTACAAGGTACACCAGCACCTGCATCGCAAGGGACAGTAATACCCGCAGGGACTTCTGCAACTACACCAGCAAAAACTCCCATGCAAGTAACGCCTATTACGCCCCCCCAACCCATTGACTGTAACTATCGTATCCCTGCAGAAACCACCCACATTGAGCAAGCGCTGGTATTAAAATGGGCAGAGAAAGCTGCGGCCCAATCATTTGATTTTGATTACAGCACACTTGATAAACAATTATTAACCTTAAAATCATGTTATACCGATCAAGGATGGCAAGGATTTAATGATGCCTTACAAAAATCAGGTAATCTCAATGCTATTAAATCACAACAACTCATGGTCAGTTCTATGGTCAATGGTACACCGACCATTACTGAGCTTAAAGAAAACCAATGGAAAGTGGTTCTGCCTTTGCAAGTGGTTTATCAAAATGATAAGGAAAAATTAACTCAACCACTTACCATTAATTTAGTTGTCGGACGAAAAATTTCGGGTGATCTTGGTATTATGCAAATGATTGCAACACCTCGCCAATCTTCTGGTCAAGGTAGTGCTCAAACCACTCCAACAACAAATACCACAACATCGCCAGCTAGTACGACGAAATCTAATTAACGTGAATAGAGTGCCGTACAGGTATTTTTCATACCTGTACGTCTTTTTGGTTAGGATAATCATGCGCTACAAATTCGCGATTATACTGTGCTTTACCAGTGTTAACGCATCGGCAAATGTGCTGCAATATTTTGCGGGGTTAAGCTATCACAATCCGGCAGAATTATTTAAAGTTAAAAAAAATGAATTCATTATTGGGGGCACTAGCTTTTATGCCGACATTGGTTTTCAAGGCAACGTATTAAATCTTAATACTTTTCAATATGATAGTGGTATCGCCCACTCGCGGCGAGTAAGTTTACTTCCTTTTGGCCGCATTGCGGCTCGCGCAAACGAGAAAATCGTTCTTGCTGTTGATGTGACGGAACCTTTTCATTCCAACCTGGTCTATGGAGGAAAGGCATTTACTCGCTATGCCGCAACTGAAACACTGATGACGGATGTTGATATCAGTCCACGTTTTTCTTTGAATATTTATCCGCAACTTTATTTTGGAGGTGGCTTAAATTTTAATTTTCTAAAGAATAATGAAACAAATTGGGCCTTACCCATCAACCAAACTGATTATGCAACCTTAATCAATCGTACCTCCGGTTTTGGTGTAGGCTATGATACTGGTCTTTATTATATGGCCAATCAAACCAACTTTTTTGGTATCGCTTATTATTCTTCTATTAAACAAAAAACACGTGGGGAAAGTTTATTCGACGGCGATGTTAATAACGCGCTTAGCTTTAATTTCCGTATGCCAGCAACTACCATACTCAATTACGTACATCTTTTCAGCCAAACCTGGCTTGCCAGTTTACAAGCTTTCCGCAGTGAATGGAACGCTAATCAATACGCTCGCATTCGCAATACAGCTGCTCGCCCTCCAGTGAATAAAGACTTTACATTTACGATGAAATATAAGGAGTCATGGGCTTATTCAGCAGCAATACACCATCAATACAAAGAAAGTTTGGGATTTACACTAATTGGACTTATCGATGATGGTCCGGAGCGAGACCCTCTCCGAACCATTAATTTTCCTTCCGATGTTCAATATTTCATTGGGTTAGCAACGGATTACCATTTTAATAAAGAAGCGAGTTTGGAACTTCTTTACGGCCATGTGTTTTCCAACACGACTATTGGTAATCGCATAACGATTAATAATCAATCGCTGCCCTTTACCACAGGAAAAATCCGCATTAATGCCGATGTCATTGATTTAAGATTTAAAATGCAAGCCTAGGGGCTGTTTACATTTCGCTAGCTTGAGTGCTTATGGTTTGATGGGGCGAGCATCGCAGCGGAGCATACATAGTAGTATGTGAGCAGCGAAGCACAGCGCACAATCAAGCATAGGCACCAAGATAGTAAGAGGGGCTGTTTACATTTCGCTAGCTTGAGTGCTTATGGTTTGATGGGCGAGCATCGCAGCGGAGCATACATAGTAGTATGTGAGCAGCGAAGCACAGCCTATCGAGCCATAAGCGCCAAGATAGTTAGAAATGTAACAGTCCCTAATGGTTGGAGCCATTCTCATTGGTATACGAAAGCACAGTAACCTGTGTTCCGACAGTAACAAATTGCTCATTGAGCCATTTTGCTGCACTGGGAAGTACGCGAATACAACCATGGCTTGAGTTCGCATAAGGAACCTCATAAGCAGCATGAATAGTAAAACCGCGGTTGAAGTACATGCAATAAGGCATTTTTGCCCCGCCTGTTGTTTCTACCGGATACTCACCGGAACGGCAATCAATTCCTCGTTTATTGTAGACATGGAAACTACCGGTCACCGTACGGCAAGGCTGCCCCACATCTTCACAAAAATCTTTTCCTCCTGAAGCAGCTCCAGTCATCACTCGATTACCCTCTGGATCATAAGCTGCCCAGGCAAAAGCTTTGGGATCAAAAATAAATTGTTTTTTTCCTGTTGCTGGTGCTTTTAAAGGAAAGTAATCTCGGCCACGTTTATCATTTAAATAGTGGGTTGTCTTATGGACGTAACCATTATCATCAGTAATAAAACAAGACTCATCGCAGGTATCCATAAAACAACCGGAAAGCCCAAGGCCTAATAAGCAAACCCACAACAACTTCTTCATGGTAAAAAATTCTCTCTTAAGTTTATTAACACATCCAGACTGTTAACCTATCACTAGCTTGAATTCCTGGTTATAGAAATTAAACAGCGCTATAAGTTTACAGGCAGCAAGGATAACACAGAAAAATACACTTTGAATTACCTTTATACTTATACTGCAGCAATTTAACGTATAAATTGCTGCCAACTCTGTATCAAGATTTTAAACGACGATATTTAATACGCGACGGCCTATCTGCTTCATCGCCTAATCGCCGCTTCCTATCCAGTTCATAATCGCTGTAATTTCCTTCAACAAAAACGACTTGCGAATCACCTTCAAAAGCCATTAAATGTGTACAGATACGATCTAAAAACCAACGATCATGTGAAATGACAATCGCACAACCCGGAAAATTCAAAATAGCCTCTTCCAGTGCACGTAACGTTTCTACATCCAGATCATTACTTGGCTCGTCAAGCAATAATACATTTCCACCGCGCTTAAGTAGTTTGGCTAAATGGACACGGTTTCTTTCTCCACCTGATAACTGTGCCATTTTCTTCTGTTGATCCGCACCTTTAAAATTAAAGCGTCCAACATAGGCTCTTGAAGGCATTTGGAAAGAACCCACCTGCATGATGTCATGTCCGTCTGCAATTTCTTGCCAAACCGTTTTGTTATCATCTAAATGATCACGCATCTGGTCGACATAAGCCAAATTGACTGTATCACCTACACGAATCTCACCGTCATCAGGTTTTTCTTGTCCAGTAATCATTTTTAAGAAAGTCGATTTACCCGCGCCATTGGGACCAATAATACCAAGCACTCCACCTTTAGGTAATTGAAAACTCAGATTATCGATTAACAGACGATCGCCAAATGACTTGCTTAATTTTATTCCTTCCAAGACCAAATCACCTAAACGATCACCTGGCGGAATATAGAGCTCATTGGTTTCATTACGCTTTTGGAATTCCTTGGAGTTCATCTCTTCGAAACGTGCAAGACGGGCTTTATTTTTGGCATGGCGTCCTTTAGGCGAAGTACGAACCCACTCTAATTCGGCTTTGATAGCTCGTTGATGTGACGCTTGCTGTTTATCTTCCATGGCCAAACGGGCCTCTTTTTGTTCAAGCCAGGCAGTATAATTTCCTTTATAGGGTATCCCCTCACCTCGATCAAGTTCCAAAATCCACTCAGCGGCATTATCAAGAAAATATCTATCGTGGGTAATTGCAACCACCGTACCAGGGAACTCTTCCAAATAACGCTCAAGCCAGGCAACACTTTCAGCATCCAGATGGTTAGTTGGCTCATCTAATAACAACATGTCTGGATTGGATAATAATAAACGGCACAATGCCACACGCCGACGTTCCCCTCCAGAAAGCAGACTGATTTTGGCCTCCCAATCAGGTAAGCGGAGTGCATCGGCAGCAATATCTAATCTGCGATCCAAATCCCAACCACCACAGGCCTCTATTTCATTTTGCAGCTCACCCTGTTTAGCCAGCAAGTCATTCATCTCATCATCGCCCATCGGCTCGGCAAAACGCATGCTGATCTCATCAAATTGAGTCAATTTCGCTTTAATTTCAGCCACGCCTTCTTCTACAACGGCTCGTACAGTTTTGTCTAAATCAAGATCAGGCTCTTGCGCCAAATAACCAATCTTAATCCCTGGTTGTGGCCTCGCTTCCCCTTCGAATTGTTTATCCACGCCTGCCATGATACGCAATAAAGTAGATTTACCCGAACCATTCAAACCGAGTACACCAATTTTAGCGCCCGGAAAAAAGCTCAAGGAAATATCTTTCAAAATAAAACGTTGATTATCAACGATTTTACTCACTCGGTTCATAGTAAAAATATATTGCGACATACACACTCCATCCCACTAAAAATGGGCAGACGTTAACCCAAACCTGTTATTTTCTCAAGGGCGCCATACAACTGACTTATTAATACCCATAAAAAACCTAATATAGGAACTGCTGTATGCCGCTAGCTCCAGACATTCCAGCTTGATTTGCGAGCAACGAAGTACAGAAAATCAAAGCAGAACGGCCAAGCTAGTCGGCATGTAACAGCGCCTAAGACCAGTCAAGAATCACTTTTCCTGACTGCCCTGAAGCCATCATTTCAAAACCCTGCTGGTATTCTGCCACTGGAAAATGATGCGTAATGACGGGTTCTATATTTAGACCACTTTGTAACATTGCTATCATTTTGTACCAGGTTTCAAACATTTCTCGACCATAAATTCCCTTGATAACCAAGCCTTTAAAAATAACCTGATTCCAATCGATCGCCGTTTCCTGTGGGGGGATTCCCAACATCGCTATATGGCCGCCATGATTCATCGCTTTGACCATATCATTTAGAGCCATAGGATTTCCGGACATTTCCAAACCAACATCAAAGCCTTCAGTCATCCCTAACTCGGTCATCACATCTTTAATTGCTTGACGTTTTATATTGACTGCTCGTGTAGCTCCCATCTTACGGGCTAACTCCAGACGATATTCATTCACATCGGTGATCACTACATGGCGTGCGCCAATGTGACGTACAATCGCTACAGCCATAATACCGATTGGTCCCGCACCGGTAATTAATACATCTTCACCGACAACATCGAACGCCAGGGCACAGTGTGTTGCATTACCAAAGGGATCAAGAATTGAAGCCTGATCACCGCTAATATTATCGGGTAAGACCACCACATTAGACGCTGGCATAGCCAGATATTCTGCAAAGCAACCGGGTCGATTAACACCTACGCCTAAGGTATTACGACATAAATGGCGCTTTCCTGCACGGCAATTTCTGCATATACCGCAGGTAACGTGTCCTTCTCCTGAAACACGTTGACCAACTTTAAGCCCTTTTACTTCTCGACCTACTTCAACAATTTCACCATAAAATTCATGGCCCACTGTCATAGGTACCGGAATGGTTGCCTGCGCCCAATCATCCCAGGAGTAGATATGAATATCAGTTCCGCAGATGGCTGTTTTATGAATTTTTATCAGCACGTCATTGACACTGTACTCAGGTACGGGAATATCTTCCATCCAAATACCTGGTTCGCGTTTGGCTTTTACTAGAGATTTCATGCAACTCCCCTACAGTTAATAACACCAGTTATACTGACGTTATTAATTTTAAAATGTTAGAACTCAGCAACTTGAAGTGATTAAATAACTCCAAGTTCTCGACCCACTTTAGCAAACGCATCCAATGCCTTATCCAAATGTTCCAATTCATGTGCTGCGGACATCTGGGTACGAATCCTTGCTTTCCCTTTCGGGACGACTGGATAGGAAAACCCAACCACATAAATTCCTTGCTTGAGTAAATGCTCTGCCATCCGGCCAGCCAAAGCTGCATCCCCTAACATCACAGGAATAATAGGATGCTCACCTGGTACCAGAGTGAATCCAAGCTCAGTCATGCCCTCACGAAAATATTGGCTATTGCGTTTTAGTTTTTGTCCTAATTCATTGCTAGTTTCAAGCATGTCTATAACAGCAATTGAACAATCAGCAATCATTGGTGCCAGCGTATTGGAGAAAAGATAGGGTCTGGAGCGTTGGCGCAACCAATCAATAATGACTGCATTGGCTGCAGTATATCCTCCTGAAGCACCACCCAATGCTTTACCCAGGGTACCGGTGATAATGTCAATCTTATCTGCCACACCACAATATTCAGGCGTACCGCGTCCTGTTTCGCCCATAAAACCAACAGCGTGTGAATCATCAACCATGACCATAGCGTCATATCGCTCAGCCAATTCACAGATGGCGGGTAAATTAGCAATAATACCATCCATAGAAAAAACACCGTCGGTAGCAATCAAACGAAAACGGGCATTCTTGGCAGCAATGAGTTGTTCTTCCAAATCCTTCATATCATTATTGGCATAACGAAACCGTGCTGCCTTGCATAAACGAATCCCATCAATAATACTGGCGTGGTTCAGAGCATCACTTATAATGGCATCCTCTGGTCCCAATAACGTTTCAAATAAACCGGTATTCGCATCAAAGCAAGATGAGTAAAGAATAGTATCTTCTTTACTGAGAAAATGGCTTATTCTTTTCTCCAGAGCTTTATGAGGCGTTTGTGTACCACAAATGAAGCGAACAGAAGCCATTCCATAACCATATTTTTCCAGTGCTTTCTGACCTTCAGCAATTAAATCGGGGTGATTGGCAAGCCCGAGATAATTGTTTGCACATAAATTGATAACTTCACCTTCCTTCACTTGGACAGCCGCTTTTTGCTGGCTGGATATTACTCGCTCTGCCTTATATAACCCCTCTTTTCTGAGGGTATCTAACTCGGATTGCAAAAACTCGGTAAATTGCTCAAGCACTGTTCTCTCCTTTGAGTCTCACCAAAATGGGGCGATAATAACAAATTTTACACAGCTCCACTATGAAATCATTTCACTTCATGCTCTTAATTCTAGAAAATTCTCTTTGAGGAGGGGCAATTCTAAAAGAAATCCCTCTTTTTAGATTAAATTAACGAATCAGTGTTGAATTAATCGCACCTTTTAGCAATTCTTGCTAAAATCCTCTCAACACTTTAACCTAGGTTTGGTTGATAATTCGTTAACTTAGCGCGAAAGTTCTTTGTTTAGGCAGTATCACAACAGACGACTGCAACTATTTGCTGTTGTGCAACAGAAAAATAAAGAATTTTTAGCCAAAATCGCATTATCACGCCTGAAATATTGAATGTATGGTGATCCAATGACTAACGCTCAAACCAATATGATTAAGCAACAACTTCGTACGGGTGATGTTCTTGATGAAAAAATTCTCAACCTTTACGATTTGCTACCACGTCATGAGTTTGTGCCCCATGCTTTTCAGCATTTTGCTTATTCAGATATGCAAATCCCTCTGGCTCATAATCAGCGGATGCTGACTCCTTTGGAAGAAGGTAAAATCCTGCAAGCCTTGGCCCTGCAAGGTAGTGAAACCGTTTTGGAAATAGGTACTGGAACCGGTTTTTTCACCGCTCTTTTAAGCCGTTTATGTAAAAAAGTAATCAGTGTTGACTATTACACAGAATTTACCACCCATGCTCAACAAAAATTAAAAACCCACCACTGTAATAACGTTGAGCTGGCAACCGGCGATGCCTGTCGTGGTTGGCTTGAAAAAGCCCCTTATGATGTGGTTGTTTTTACTGGCTCTATCGAGTCACTGTGTGATACACAACGCTTACAAGTGCTGCCAGGTGGAAAATTATTCGCCATTATTGGGAAAGAGCCTGTGATGCAGGGGCAATTGCACACATTACAGCAGGATGGAAAATGGCATGGAACAGTATTGTTCGAAACAAGCATCCCTCCATTAATTGATAAATCAAAACCCAAAGAATTCGTCTTCTAGGACAAGCTTGTATGAAAAAAACGTTATTGTGCCTGCTATTAGGTCTCGGTTTACCTTCCTGGTCACACGCTACAGATCTAATGGATATTTATCAGCAGGCGCTAGAAAATGATCCTACTTTCAAGCAAGCCTATAGCACCTACATGTCGAGTACGGAAGCTATACCTCAGGCTCGTGCAGCGCTGTTTCCTCAACTGACAGTATCTGCACAGACCGGACGTAGCGTTCAGAATGTTATCGCCTCTGGTACAGCCCTCGAAACGACTTACAATAACAATCTATGGTCAGTGAGTGCTTCACAGGCCATGTTTAACTATCAGGCGTGGGCTCTTGTGCAACAGGCAAAAGCATCTGTTAAAGCAGCACAAGCCAATTTTAATAATGCAGCCCAAGATTTGATTTTGCGTACGGCAAGCGCTTATTTTCAGGTTTTGCTCGCTAAAGATACGTTAAATTTTGCTGAAGCAAAAAAACGCGCTAACAAACGCCAATTTGAGCAAGCAGAACAACGTTTCAAAGTGGGTTTAGATGCAATTACTTCCGTCTATGAAGCAAAGGCGGCTTATGATCAATCCGTAGCGGAAGTTATTTCAGCCAAAAATAACCAAATTAACCAAAACGAGAATTTGCGTAAGTTAACCAATCACGTTTATGAAATCCTGGCACCATTAAGGGATAGCCGTATCCCTCTTATCAAACCCGAACCGGATAATGTCGATGAATGGGTTAATACCGGACTCAAACAAAATTATAAACTTTATGCCGCCAAATATAGCCTGGAATCATCGCGTGATAATATCAAGGCACAATCTGCAGGTAATTGGCCTACTTTTGCATTGCAAGGTACCGCAACACAAACTCATAACAGCGGCGGTAGTAGTTCTTTTTTCGTTCCCGCTCGCCAAGGTACCGCTAACGTTGCTATCGCTTTAAATTTCCCTGTCTTTCAGGGGGGCTTAGTAGAATCTCAAACTCGACAGGCACAATACGATTTTCAAACCTCAAGTCAACAATTAGAACAAACGTATCGAGATGTTGTGGTCAATAGCCGTATTGCTTTCAATACTATTATTGATGGTATCTCTAAAGTAAAAGCAGACAGACAAACCATTATCTCTCAGCAAAACTCTTTAGAAAGTACCGAAGCGCAATTTCAGGTTGGAACGCGCACTATGGTGGACGTGGTGAACGCGCAACAAAAACTTTTTGAAGCTCAAGAACAACTGGCCAGCGATCAATATAATTTAATCAATGCAATGCTAAATTTAAAATACCTTGCTGGCACCTTAAATGTTAACGATTTGGAAGAAGTTAACTCCTGGTTAACGACCGCTCGTATTGCAAGCTTTCCACCGCAAAACCCGGCAGTCTCAAAAGCAAAAGCCACTACCAAGTAAAATACAAGCGTAAACATCAGTATATGACCAGGTCTGCTAACATTGCGCCGTCATGAGTCAAGAGCATTGATTTACACGCATCACAGCACAGTTTACACAGTAGTCAATGAGTAACAAAGCACAGGAAATCAATCTTTTCGGCCAAGCTAGTAGAAAATGTCAACAGACCCTAAGTAATATGATAGAATCGCTGCCAATATTTTGATCCGTTTTCATTACCTTAGGTTGTAACTATGCCTGCTACTCCTTCTGCCGTTGAAAAAAAACTATTGCATTACACCGGTAAAGCCATTGCCGATTTTAATATGATCCAGCGTGGTGACCGAGTGATGGTATGCTTATCTGGCGGTAAAGATTCCTTTAGCTTATTAACTTTGCTTCACACTCTTCGACGTCGTTCAAATAATAAGTTTGAGCTGTTTGCCTTTACTTTAGATCAAGCCCAACCGGGTTGGGATGATAGTAAATTGCATGCCTGGCTAAAGGAAAGAAACATTCCTTACGAGATCCTGACTCGTGATACCTATAGTATTGTTAAAGAGAAAATACCTGAGGGTAAAACCTACTGTTCACTTTGCTCAAGATTACGACGCGGAATAATCTATCGTTATGCAGAAGAACACGGTTTTAATAAAATTGCCTTGGGACACCACCGCGATGATTTGATTCGTACACTGATGATGTCCATTCTTTACAATGGTGATGTACGTTCCATGCCCCCCAAACTACTTAGTGATAATAAAAAACATATTGTTATTCGTCCCCTTTGTTATGTACAAGAACGCGACATCATTACGTTTGCACAAGAACAAGCTTATCCAATTATTCCCTGTACTTTATGCGGCTCGCAGGAAAATCTTGCCCGCAAGCGCATTGGCAGGCTTATTGATCAATTAGCGGAAGAAAACCCTAAAGTCCCTAGTAATATTTTACATGCTTTACAAAGCATCAAACCGAGTCAATTAATGGATCAGGATCTTTGGCAATTTAAAACGCTTGAAAATCAATTGCTCCTTGCTAATACTAACGCAAGTGAGACGATTTTTGCTGAAGAAGAATTGTTATCTCTTGAAGAGGAATGCTAGAAATTTATACAAATTTGGATAAGGAATTTTATTTTTGCATAAAAAACTAGCAAAGCAATCACATAAAAGTTAAGATATTTATCTTTATTGTAAAGAAACAATAATTGAACAACCTGATTTACCAATGAACTGAAACCAGGGTATAAATAAAGATGAATGAAATACTAGCCACAAATATCCGAAAATTCCGTATTTATAGGCATCGCTCGCTAAAATATGATTTTATAGCAGCTATTGTTGTATTTCTGGTTGCTATTCCACTCTGTTTGGGAATTGCTCTGGCTTCCGGCGCACCATTATTCTCCGGTATTTTAAGTGGTATTGTTGGGGGGATTATTGTTGGTGCACTTAGTGGCTCTCAAGTTAGCGTCAGCGGTCCCGCCGCCGGAATGGCAGCCGTCGTTCTTGCCGCTATTTCTCAATTAGGTGATTTCAATACATTTCTTTTAGCGTTGGTGCTGGCAGGATTTCTACAGCTGATTGTAGGCAGTCTGCGTGCAGGTTTTGTTGCTGATTATATCCCTTCCAATGTAGTACAAGGGTTATTGTGTGCTATCGGTATTTTGCTGATTATTAAACAACTTCCCTTGGCTTTTTCGCTCTCTACTGATCTAAAAGAACTAAAATTACACCTATTAGAAACCACTGAAAGTCTGACTTTAAACCCACTTTATGATTTACCATCGCATATCAATACAGGCGCTGCGATTATTTCACTCATCTCTTTAGCCATTTTAATTTATGCTGAAAAAACAAAAATTAAATGGCTACGAGGTATCCCTGCGCCGATCGTCGTTGTGGTTGCCGGGATTTTAATTAATGAGCTATTCCTTATAACCGGCTCACCCTTTGCCCAAAACAACCCGCATCTGGTTAACATACCGCAACAAGATGGGTTTGGCGATTTTTTTAGTGAACTGGAATTCCCTCGTTGGTCGGCATGGACTAATCCGAAAATTTATTTATACGCGTGTATCATCGCTATTGTTGCTTCATTAGAAAGCTTGCTTAATGTTAAAGCAGGTGAAAAACTCGATAAGAAACGGCGTTACTGTTCCAAGGATCAAGAGTTAATCGCTCAGGGATTTGGCAATCTTACTGCCGGTTTAATTGGAGGTATTCCTCTCACTTCCGTTATTGTCCGTACATCGGTTAACATTCAAGCCGGCGCTAAAACCAAAATGTCAGCCGTGTTACATGGTGTTTTTCTTCTTCTAGCCGTCGTGTTTATTTCAACCTGGCTGAACAAGATCCCTTTATCCTCGTTGGCAGCCATTTTAATCTTTACAGGTTATAAACTAACGAAGCCGTCTATTTACACCACCATTTACCAGCATGGTATGGATAGGTTTATTCCTTTTATTGCAACGGTCATCAGTATTGTTTCATTTAATTTATTGGCAGGTATTCTTATCGGTTTGGCAATCAGCCTCTTTTATATCTTAAAATCTAACAGCCAAGCCCGACTGGATATTATCAAAGAAATATACCCAACAGGCGTAACCAACCGCCTTATGTTGCCACAACAAATTACTTTCTTGAATAAAGCGTCCCTAATTGCTGAGCTTGATTCCATTCCAAGAAACTCTCAATTAATTATCGATGCGCGTTACACAAACTATATTGATAAAGAAATTGTCGAATTACTTAAAGAGTTTCAACAAGAGCAAGCACCATTAAAACAAATCGCTTTAAACCTGATAGGCTTTAAAGATCATTACGACATTCATAATTATGTTGATTTCATCAATGTCACTACTTACGACGTCTTAGCCACTTTAGAACCGCCTCAAGTGCTTAACATATTGCGTGAAGGTAACCAACGATTCCTGCACGATACGCGTATCCACCGTAGTCTTAAAACCGATATTAAATACACCGCTGAAACACAACATCCTATTGCAGTGGTTTTGGGTTGCATCGATTCCCGCGTACCGGTAGAAACCATTTTTGATATGAGCTTCGGTGATTTATTCTGTATACGCGTAGCTGGAAATGTGGTTAATGACGATGTGTTAGCCAGCATTGAATATGCATGTAACGTTGTGGGTGCAAAATTAATCGTTGTCTTGGGCCACACGCGATGTGGCGCTATTCAAGCAGCTTGTGATGGGGTTGAAAAAGGTCATATCACGCAATTGTTGAGCAAAATTCAACCCGCTGTCGCAGCAGAAAGAGAAACTATAAATAATCGTACAAGCAAAAATACTGAGTTTGTAAATCATGTGACTGAATTCAATATTGCTAATACCTTGCAGCAAATATACAAGGATAGTGAAATCTTAAGATTGATGATTGATCAGGACAATATCGCCATGATTGGTGCAAACTATGATGTTACAAGTGGTAAAGTTAATTTTAATGACTATTCACACGCATTGACCCACCTAGATGGGGCAGATCAGAATAATATGCTTAGTGAAAAAATGAGAAGCGTACTGGAGAAAGCCAAAAAAACGCCTATTACTGTTGACACAGAAAATACTGTTGCCTAGCTCCCAATCTGCCGTGCTTTATGCACGGCACACATAATGTTCCCGAAAATACAACCTTTCTCGCATAATACATTGATTATCGGTAATCGTGTTCTTTTCACCTTGACTACCGGCGTTACTTGTCCAATATCTCTCAAACTTCAAGCAAAATACACAGGCTACATAAAATCCTTTAACTGTTTTGACATTGCTTCTATCCAAACACGAACTTTGGGCTGAATGAATCGTGCTGGATGATAAAAAAGATAGACAGGGATAACAGGCATTTTATAGGTTGGGAAAAGCTCGACAAGCTCACCTCTTTCCAGCGCCCTCGCTACCTGATAATGGTGTAAAGCAACAATCCCTATACCACGGCAAGCACAATCACAAAGTGCTTCGGCATCATTTAAATAGAGCGAGGGCTCCAAAAAGACAGTCTCTCCTGAAGCAAAAGTCCAACTATTATTTGGCTGACGCATACTATGAGTTAAATAATGATGTTGTTGCAATTGAATAGGTTTTTCAGGAGTACCAAAATTTGCAAGATAAGCAGGTGATGCGCAAAACACATAACGGGTAGTGGTAATTTTTTTTTGTATTGAATTCGATGCGACCTGCATAGACATCCCAAATGCTATATCGAGTCCTTCCTCTAAAAGATGGGGTACTTGCTCCGCAATTTGTAAATCGAGAACAACCTGCGGATAGTGTACCTGAAACTCTGGCATGCGCGGTAAAATAATATTCTCGGCAAAAAAACGTGAACTTTTTACTCTTAACAGGCCTTTGGGCTCTGCTTGTGAAGCGGCAATCACACTATTGGCTTGTTCCAACGCTTGTAAAACTGCCTGTACCTCTCGGTAATAAGATTCACCTACACTGGTTAGCGTTATTTTGCGTGTTGTTCGCTCCAATAAGGTAACACCTAACTCTGATTCCAGGAGGCTAATTTGCTTGCTCACTGCCGCAGCAGAAATATCCAACTGTTTGGCCGCTGCGGTCAAACCATGACATTGCACCACCTTGCAAAAAGTTTGAATAAGCGCAATTGTGTTCATTCTCTCTCCACCTGAGCGCGAAGGAATTATTTTGTTTATAACTGGTGAAGTATATAATGACTCTCTTTTTAAAACTAATATGATCAGGAGCAGGCATGCGCGCGTCTCAATGGCTATCAGCTACCCTTAAAGAAACACCGAGTGATGCTGAAATTGTTTCACATCAACTTATGCTACGAGCTGGCATGATCCGCAAACTTGGCTCCGGTCTTTACACTTGGTTACCGCTTGGTTTAAAAGTTTTACGTAAAGTTGAACAAATTGTACGTGAAGAGATGAATCGTGCTAATGCAATGGAAGTATTAATGCCTGCCGTACAACCCGCTGAATTGTGGCAGGAAACAGGACGTTGGGATACCTTTGGCGGCCTGTTATTAACAATGCGTGATAGCAATGGAAGAGACTATTGCTTTGGACCAACTCATGAAGAAGTGATTACTGATTTAATGAGAAATGAATTGCAATCTTATAAACAATTGCCCATTAATCTCTACCAAATTCAAACTAAATTTCGCGATGAAATAAGACCTCGTTTTGGTGTTATGCGTGCGCGTGAATTTATTATGAAAGATTCTTACTCCTTTCATTTAAGCCAGGCATGCCTGCAACGTACTTATGATGCAATGTACCACGCTTATTGTCGCATTTTTGATCGGCTTGGTCTTCGCTATCGCGCAGTCGAAGCAGATACCGGTGCAATTGGTGGTTCGGCATCACATGAATTTCAGGTATTAGCCGATTCTGGTGAAGATTTGATTTTTTATAGTGATGGTAGTAACTACGCGGCTAATATTGAACAAGCAACCACCCTACTGCCTCCAAAGGCAACCGCGTTGCCAGAAGAAATTATTACGCTCGTCGATACACCGGAGCAAAAAACGATTACGGAGGTTGCCAATTTTTTACAGGTCGATACTGCTCAAACAGTAAAAACATTGATTGTTGAAGGTAAAGAACATCCCTTGGTTGCCCTGGTATTGCGCGGTGATGACGAATTAAATGAAGTAAAAGCCAGCAAACATCCTTTGCTAAAATCACCTCTCCGATTTGCTGATGAACAAACTATAGCAACAGCACTCAAAGCGCCTATAGGCTCTCTTGGTCCTGTTGGTCTTACTATTCCTGTTATTGCTGATCACCATGCCTTGGCATTAACGTCCTTCATCTGCGGCGCTAATCAAGCTGATAAGCACTATAAGCAGGCTGCCTGGGGTCGAGATGCCCACTATCAAGATGCTTTTGATCTACGTAATGTCAAAGAAGGCGATTCAAGCCCCGATGGTAAAGGGACGCTCCATTCTTGCCGTGGTATTGAAGTTGGGCATGTATTCCAACTCGGTGATAAATACGCGAAAGCCATGAACGCTGCAGTTATCAATGAAGAAGGCCAGTTACAAACCATGTTAATGGGATGTTATGGCTTAGGTATTACTCGTGTTGTTGCAGCCGCGATTGAACAACACCATGATGCTCATGGTATTGTCTGGCCGCAAACTATTGCCCCGTTCCAACTAGTTATAGTCCCCATTAATGGCCATCGCTCGGCGCTTGTTAAAGAAAAAGCAGAATCCCTTTATCAACAACTCAGTGCACAAGGCCTTGATGTTTTGCTTGATGATCGCAATGAGCGCCCGGGCGTTTTATTTGCTGATAATGATTTAATCGGTATCCCACACCGCCTCGTGGTAAGCGAACGCAACCTGGAACAGCAAGCAGTAGAGTATAAAGCACGCAATAAGGAAGAGGTCACTCGTATTGCCTTGTCAGAGCTGGATCAATTTATTAGCCAGCTATTACAAAAATAGCCGATTCTTAGGTAGCAATCCCTTAGCAATGCTGTGGTAAAAGGGATTGCTCCATTTAAACTGTTAGAACACTAGCTAATAATCGACGTGTATAGTCTTGTTGCGGTTGCTGTAAGATTTGTTCACAAAGACCTTTTTCAATCGCACGGCCATCACGCATGACTAACACATCATCAGCAATATAAGAAACAACTGCCATATTGTGAGTAATAAATAAATAAGATAGGCCTCTCTCTTGCTGTAATTCCTTAAGCAAATTCAGGATTTGTGCCTGCACAGAAACATCAAGCGCACTAGTCGGCTCATCACAAATTAACAATTCAGGTTCGGTAGCCAATGCCCGGGCGATACAAATCCGCTGCCGTTGGCCACCGGAAAATTGATGAGGATAACGATGCAGACTGTTACGGGGTAAATTGACTTGTTCAAGCAACGTTTGTTGCTTGCGCTTGATAATCGTCGAAGCTAAGCCCTGGGCCAACATTCCTTCAGCTAAAATCTCACCCACTGTCATACGGGGATTCATTGAAGAAAAAGGATCCTGAAAAATAATCTGTACCTGTTTACGGTAATTTCGCAAGTGACGACCTTGCATAGTATTAATATTTTTATCACGATAGCTTATCTCACCAACAGTAACAGGTTGTAATCTTAATACAGCACGACTTACTGTTGTTTTGCCGCATCCTGACTCACCTACCAATGCCAGAGTTCTACCCTTGTATAACTCAAAAGACAAGCCATCCACTGCTTTGATCACTTCTTTATTATGTCTCAATATACCCCGTTTAGTATAAAAATGAACACTTAACTCGTTGACACGCAGTAGAATTTCTTCTGTTCTTTGGTTAGGTTTAGGCTCCCAATTCCTTTCTTCACTAGCTAAAGCAGGCGGCTTATCGAGATCCGGGTATAAATGACAACGCACTATCCGATTTTGTATTGTTTGTAATTGTGGTTCCTGATCATCACAGGGTCCAAAAGCATGGGCGCAACGGGGATGAAAACGGCAGCCATTGGGAAGGCAATCTAAGGTTGGCACAGCGCCTGGTATAGTTTGTAAACGATAATGGCGCTTATTAAAAGATGGCAAAGCAGCAAGTAATTGCTGGGAATAAGGGTGTTTCACTTGCGAGAAAAATTCTCTGACTGTGGCTTGCTCCACAACTTGCCCTGCGTACATAACACAGACTCTATCAGCCATTGCTTTTACCACACCAAGATCATGGGTGATTAAAAGCAGACTCATCTGGTGTTGGCCTTGTAGTTTTTTTAATAACGCTAAAATTTGTGCCTGAATAGTCACATCAAGTGCGGTTGTTGGTTCATCTGCAATCAATATTTCCGGATTGTTCGCTATAGCCATAGCGATTACTACCCGTTGTTTTTGGCCTCCCGATAATTGGTGCGGATACTGATTTAGCCGCAAATGAGGCTTGGGCATTTCAACTTCATCAAGAAGAGCAAGCAAGCGCTCATCCATTTGTTCTCTAGGTATTTTTTGCTGTTTGGATATCGCTTCGGCCAATTGCTGTCCGATAGTTAACACAGGATTTAGTGCGGTCATTGGTTCCTGGAAGATCATAGCCAACCGTCGTCCGCGCAACCCTCTCATCACAGATTCAGGTAAGTTCAGTAAATCCGTATTTTCAACATTAATTTCACTCGTTTTGCCATAAACACCATTGACTGGTAAAAGACGCATCAATGCGAGCGAGGTTAACGATTTACCACAACCCGACTCACCAAGCAGTGCCAGTGTTTCACCAGGATTAAGAGTAAAGCTTACTGCATCTACAGCAGTAATTACCTGCTCAGGCGCTTGGAAGGCAACGCTTAATTTTTTGATTTCAGCAAGATTTTTTACCATAAAGAACTTAATTATAAAAAGGGATTTCACCACTGCAATGACCAGCCAGGAGCGATTGGTTGTGCAGTATCGTCATTTCTTCTAATCGTGACATAAAAGAGAAGAGGTGTGTATAATCATGAGCAATAAACTGCACATTAAGAGTTACATAGCCCTAAAAAGAAGAAGAAATTATGCTTAGACTATTCATTTTGATAATCACGCTTTTATTTACCTGTGTTGGACAAGCAAAAAACACCGCCTCTTTTTATCAGGTTGACCTGATTGTCTTTACCCATCAGAGTGCTTATTCTCTACCTGCTGATTTATCCCTGGCAAGTAACATCACAGCAAATACCTCTCAGGCCATTCCGTTAAGTACGGAAGCCAAGAACTCCCTGACACCGTATCATTTATTGCCCGTCTCGTCTTCACAACTGCGGCAGGAATATTGGGCTTTGCACCGTAAACCGCAATATAGAGTGCTTTTACATTACACCTGGTTACAGCCTTTAAATAACCAGCGCCCGATCATGTTACCTAAAACAACAAAAGATGGCTGGCAAATAGAAGGTACTCTACGTATTCGCCGTTCCAATTATTATTTACTTGACACTGAACTCCTATTTTCAGCACCAAGCAGCCAAGCAGCTTTTGTTTTTTCCCAAAAACAACGCCTGAAAGGCGGGGCGATTTATTATCTGGATCATCCACAAGCTGGCATGCTGATTAAAGTCCATCAGCTCGCTTAACTTCAAAGCTTGTCTCTGCTGCGTGAAAGCAGTAAAGACCAGAACAATTATGGCTGCTTTTCTTTTAATAAATTCTGGATAGTGATACTAATTAATCGTGCCAAGGCTTCGAAGCAAGAAAGTCTGGCAGTACCTGTGCGCCAATATAAGGCAATAGTACGAAACGGTGCAGGTTGGACAAAAGGAATAATTTGTAAATCACCAGGCGCAACCTTATAAACAGATAACGCAGGCAACAGAGTGACACCCCTCCCTGCTTGTACCATTAATCGTAAAGTTTCCAAACTTGTTGCAGTAAAATCAGCCTGCACAACATCAGTCTTTGCCAATTGGCATACAGCCATTGCCTGTTCACGTAAACAATGACCCTCTTCTAATAACATTACCGGCTGATTAGCCAAATCATCAACTCGCATTTCAGTTTTATCAGGGGATACAACATTAGCTGCGCAAGCAAAATAGAAGGGCTCATTAAAAAGAATTTGCTTGCTAAATTCAGCCTCCACGGGTGTCGCCATTATAGCCGCATCCAATTGACCTGCAGCCAATTTAGCAATTAAGCGATCGGTTTTTTCTTCAAGTAACCAGACGCGTAAATTCGGTAAGGTCTCTTGAATCACTGGCATGACATGAGGTAATAAATAAGGCCCTAATGTAGGGATAACCCCTAAACGTAACTCACCTGTATAAGGATCAGAGGCAGCACGTGCCATTTCTTTCATTTCAGCAATCTGAGTCAGTATATGTTGAGCTCGGCTAAGCAACATACGTCCACTGTCAGTTAACATAACTTGCTTGTTAGTCCGTTCAAAAAGTGGCACACCCAACTCTTCTTCCAGTTTTTTCAACTGCATACTCAAAGTAGGTTGACTTACATGGCAGCGCCTGGCAGCCTCGCCAAAATGCATAACGTCAGCCAATACAACAAAATAATGCAAATCGCGTAAATTCATTTTATCCCCATAATACTGTTATTGTATTAGTTCCTCCAACCATCGCTACTCTCATTTACCTCGAATGAAAACCAAATTAGAAAATAATACGGCTTATATAACCTGAATTTATGCGCCCTTATCCCGTATTTGTTAAACACAGTGCCATTTAAATCTACACATTCCTACCACGATTGGGTATAGTCTCTTTTTTTTTACAGCCTAATGAATCAATGACTCCAATTAGTATTCCCCTTGCCAAAACAACACAGCGCTCTCTTATCTGGCTTGTTGGTGTTTCTTTTGTTCTGTTCCAATTTTTCTTGCAATTATCATCAGGGGTCATTATTGGTGCCATTATGTATGATATGCAATTGTCTGCGTGGCAGGCAGGACTTTTAAGCAGTTCTTTTTATTATGTTTATACTAGCATGCAAATTCCTGTGGGAATGCTTTTTGATCGTAAAAACACCCGGTTGTTACTCACACTCAATGCACTCCTCTGTACCATTGGTTGTGTTTTTTTCGCTCAAAGCACCAGCCTGTTTTGCCTAATTATTGGGCGTCTTCTAATAGGTGCCGGCTCAGCCTTTGCTTTTGTTGGTTTATCCCACTTATTAAGACAACATTTTCCACTCAAACAATTTGCTTTCATGATTGGGCTTTCCGAAACCTTGGGATTTCTGGTCACCATGTTTGGTTTGATAGGGTTGGGCGCTTTGATTAGCGAGTGGGGATGGCGAAGTTTCATTAACAGTGCAGCACTTTTGGGCCTGATTATTTCTTGTCTGTGTTGGTTATATATCCCTGTTGCTTCGCAAGAAACATTTTCTTTACCCAAATATAGCAAACAACTGTCAGGGATTTTAAGCAATGGGAAAGCGTGGATCAATGGATTATTTGTGGGTTTGAGTTTTACCGTTATCACAGTTTTTGGAGCCATGTGGGCAGTACCTTTTATTCAGGTAAAACTTGCCTGCAGTTTAAAACAAGCCAGTTTTATTGACGCCATGATCTTTTTAGGTGCTGGACTGAGCTGCCCTCTTTTTGGTAAGTTGGCTGGCCTTTTTAAGCGCCGCAAACCACTTATGGTAAGTTCATGTTTATCGACAGCGCTTTTGATAGCTGTCGTCCTTTATCTGCCGTTCGATAATGCGGTGACTCTCGGCTGGTTAATGTTTCTAATCGGCTTGTGTTGTGGAGCTTATATGCTGGCATTTTCTATCGCTAACGAACTGGCTCCTGCTGACTCCCTCTCTACCTGTACGGGCTTTACAAATACACTAGCCATGCTTAGTGCACCTCTTATGCAACCATTCATTGGATATATACTCGACAGTCTCAATCATACCGGCAAGACCTATACTCTTGCTAACTACCAAACGGCTCTTCTTATTATCCCAATTAGCTTAGTCCTTTCCAGCTGTCTCGTTTTATTTTTACCAGAAAAAACAACAAATTACTAAGAGAAAGTAGGTGATAAACTTTGGCTGGCCAATGGCTGAACTTGCTTCTGAATACCACCATCAAAAAAATTTAATCCGGCTGTTACGCTACCAACCGCTTTTTGGTTCATCCGTTGAAAATCGGCTATTTTTTTATCAATTACTTTCTTTGCGAAAGGCAAGGTTATTTCAAACGATTGGTGCGCCATTTCAGTAAAATTAAAGCTTCTATAAAATGGTTTACCATAGTCTGACGAGATTAACGAGATGGTATCAATCTCTAATTCACAAGCGATATCATGCACAACCAGCATTAAGGCAGAGCCAAGCTTTTTATTCCGGTATTCCTTGTCCACCCCTAATGAATGCAGAATCATATATTTCTCGTCCCCCCCAACACAACTAACCGTTATACTGCCGATAACCACACCACCCTTCAAGCAAATAATGGAAAGCACATTATCCACAGAACTTAATAGTTGACTGGGTTTATAATCATCGACTTCTCTTGGTGGAAAAATCTCTTCCATTAAAAGATCAGCCTCAGCCACTTCAGTGTCACCTTCCTCAAGTAGTCGCAGTTGAAAATCACTATTTGCCAATGCTTTCTCTAATGGTTTAGACAAAATATCGTTGAAATTTACTTCCCCACACACAATTTCATTAAAACTCGGCATAATCGTCTCAAATCCCTCAAGTCAACCAATATATGCTCAGACAAGCACAATACTCAAGTCTCAGCATGCCTTGGTTCGAGTTTTAGCCTCAGCCCAGAGCATAAGCAGCAGTTCGATTGGCTGCCCTTTGAGAGTTACTAATCCTCTTTCTCTTGTAATGGCTTTTAAAGCCCGCATACGCGCCGAAAATTTTTCTACTGTTTTTAATAACGTTTGCTCTGGCTCAAAGCCGGTAAAAAGACATAAAGACAGGACGCTATGTAATAAATCACCTATTTCTTCTTGAATACGTTCTTTGGGTTCCTGTAGTTCAAGTGCCTCCTTGATCTCGTCACATTCACTAATAATCTGCTCAATAATCATCGCTTGATTAGGCCAGTCAAAACCAAACCATCTTGCATTTTTCTCCAGAGCAACAAGATCGTACAAAGGATTGCTTAATGGTTTTAACATATAAACCATTCCCGCTTCAGAAGACCCATTCAACAACGGTTGAAAACCGTGTTTTTCATAAAATTGATAATTTTTTAAATAATCATTATTTTCTTTGTCTGGAGTAACTACGGCTACCGTCATTGTTTGAACCCGCTGTTGTTTTGCATACACATAAGCAGCGTGAATCAGTGACGTCCTGGCACCCTGCCCTTGATAATCAGGCAAAACGCCCAACCAACCAATATGAGCATTTGCAGAATAAGGGAACTTAAGATTTAGAAGTCCGACTTGTTTGTCCTTAACTCTCGCAGCAAGATAAACTTGCAGATCCGTTGCCTCTATAACTAACTCGTTTGAGTCTATTACCTCATCGCACTTGACCCAATTGGCTCTAATCTGGGCACTTAATTCCAGGGCAGAGGTAGCAGAAATAAACTCTATCTTGTAAACCATTTAATTGTCCTAAACGTCAATCCAGTCGCCGAAACTCTAATGCATTGCAGCAAATATTATTAGCCAGAAAGCAAAATTTAAAAAGATAAAAGAAGCGCCAGACGGGGGGGGAGTTTACAAGATCTTTAACCTGTATTACGCTGCGTGGTTGCTACATTAACGTACCTTGTTCTCAAGAAGCGAGAAGAAACATGAAAGATCTTAACCGGTTAGCCAGACCAGTGGAGCAGCCTAAAACCACTGACCGCCTTAAATCAATCTTTCGTGGTTCAATAGGTAATTTAATAGAATGGTATGATTGGTACGCCTACGCCGCATTTTCAATTTATTTCGCTAAATCTTTTTTTCCTCAAGGCGATTTAACAGCACAGCTAATGAATACGGCAGCCATTTTTGCAGTTGGCTTTTTTATGCGCCCCATAGGCGGATGGTTAATGGGAGTCTATGCTGATCGTTGCGGGCGTAAAAAAGCGCTGTTGGCTTCTGTATTACTCATGTGCATTGGTTCACTTATTATTGCATTGACCCCTGGTTATGAAACCATTGGACTGCTCGCACCTATACTACTTGTTTTAGCCCGTTTGCTGCAGGGGATCTCGGTAGGTGGCGAATATGCCACCTCGGCTACTTACTTAAGCGAAATGGCTACAAGAGAAAGACGTGGGTTTTTCTCCAGTTTCCAATATGTGACACTTATTGCAGGCCAATTAATTGCTTTATCTTTATTAATAGTACTGCAACAGTTTTTTCTTACCACAGAACAGTTAGAAAATTGGGGCTGGCGCATTCCTTTCCTGGTAGGCGCACTTCTAGCAATCGTAGCGCTGTATCTGCGGAAGGGGATGGAGGAAACCACCTCCTTTATTACTCAGAAACAAACCACAAAAAAAGAAAATTTATTATTTGCCTTAATGCGCCATCCTAAAGAAATTCTTCTCGTCGTCGGTTTAACTATGGGTGGCACACTGGCTTTCTACACTTATAGTACCTACATGCAGAAATTTCTCACGAATAGCGTGGGAATGAGTAAAATTGAAGCGACACTTATTTCGGCAGCAAGTCTATTTGTCTTCATGTTACTACAGCCGGTTATAGGGGCGTTATCGGACCGAGTTGGTCGAAGACCGATTTTGATCGCATTTGGTGTGCTAGGCACCCTTTTTACAGTACCTATTCTTTCTCTACTCAGTACCATTGAAACCTGGTGGGGAGCATTACTCTTGATTATGGCTGCCTTAACCATCGTCAGTGGTTATACGGCAATCAATGCCGTAGTTAAAGCTGAATTGTTTCCTGTAGAAATTCGCACTCTTGGTGTCGGTTTACCTTATGCCATTACGGTTTCACTATTTGGCGGGACAGCTGAATATATCGCTTTATGGTTTAAATCCAAGGGGATAGAAAGCGGTTTTTATTGGTATGTTACGATTTGTATTGCTTGTTCACTGATAGTTTATCTTTTTATGAGAGATACCAAACGAGATTCACAACTGGACTATCAATAGACCTCTTGCATACTCTGTATCTTTTGCTGCGTTTCTCGGTTGCTCATTTACTTCATGTAAACTTCGCTCCTCGAAACGCTTACGCCTTGCACTAAAACAGAGAGTATACAAGAAGTCTAATAAAATAATTTTTGCATAATAAATAATTTGTGTTAAAATCGCGCAGGTCAATAGGGAGTAGCTGCACCTCACCTAGAGGTGGCTTACATCAACATCCTTGGTTACAAACCATGGTGTAAGCAGCTTAGGCCTAGCAAGACTTTTGACTACCTATCTTCTTGAAGCTGGTGAGAAGATTAGTAGTCATTTGTCTATCACCAGCTGAGGCAAACCAAATGGAATCTTTACTTGTATCAACGGGTGCAATCGCCTTCGCGGAAATAGGTGATAAGACCCAATTACTCGCCATAATCTTAGCAGCACATTTTAAGCGACCTATACCGCTTATTTTAGGTATTCTATTTGCTACCTTAATCAACCACAGTCTGGCAGCCGCTGCTGGCATCTGGTTAGCTTCCACTATCAATCATACGACATTACGTTGGATACTCGCCGGCTCCTTTATTGCAATGGCAATCTGGGCCTTTGTACCCGATAAACTAGAAGAAAACCAACCAATGATCAAAGGTAAAATGGGTGTTTTCTGGGTTACTTTCTTCACTTTTTTTCTGGTTGAAATGGGAGATAAAACACAGTTAGCCACAATTGCTTTCACTGCTCATTATGCAACGCCTTTCATGGTTGTCATGGGAACAACGCTGGGGATGCTGATCGCCGACGTTCCAGCCATTATGCTTGTAAGCAAGACAACTAATAAGCTATCGCTGAAACTGGTACGCTCTATTAGCGCTGTGTTTTTTATCTTTATGGGAATAGTGACTTTGCTCAATGTTAACCGATTTTTTTCCTAAAATAACAATAGCTTAATCGACATAAAAGGCATTTTATGTCGTTAAAGGAACGTTAATTGTGAGCGCTGACGAGGTACACGATTCTTTGAGAACCGATAAAAAACAGTCGCCATAGCGAACAAAGGGAAGCAATCCTGTTCATCTCCAATGAGTATCGTTCTGGATTGCTTCGACAGGGCTCGCAACGACGAAATACATAGCCCCCGGAACACTTACCGTTAATTAATTGCTTCTGCCCCAGGTTGCTGCTGACCAATTTTATCTTTACTTATTGTACAAAACCCGGGCATCATACCATCCGTCAACCCAGCAATCAGTTGATGTTGGTTATCATTCTCGGCTAATGCATTCTGCAAGGATAAACGCACTTTCGGTGAAGCAATACGAATATGCCAGACGCCCTCTTTCTCTTCTTGCAAAGTCACAAATTGTGACATAGACACCGCTTTTCCTTCTATATTTCTCCAGCCCGCTACAGCACCTCTTAAAGCATCAGGTTCCTGTAAGTTCACTGAATAAAAACCACTACCATCATTGAATTGGCATAAAATTCCAATGAAAGGATGGAGAGATTCCTGGGGTTTACTAACCCAGATCTGCCTAAACCAGGCCTTTTGGGCGGTAACAAATTGCTCTTTACTATCCTCACCCGTTTGTAGATGTCCATTCAAACGACCAGTTTGATTAACTAAAAGCTCTATTCCAGAACGCAAGTCTTGAATAGTAGGTGTATTTCCTGCCTGCTTTAACATATCAACCTTGAAATTGAATCCTTTTTGGGCCTTTGTTTTTACACCAAAAACCCAGCTGTTGTTAATGGGATTAAATTGGAGGAAAGCTCGTCCTACCTGCCAATTACTGACAGCAGGTTGTTCAATAGTTGTGATAGCCTCTTCAAAGAGCAATACTTTTTGAGTTTGCCCATCAATGAGGGTTGCGATAGCATGGAATTGATTATTATCGCGTTGCATTTGGAAATAATAGTTGTAGCGTTCCCCACTTTCATTAGTCACCATCCCAGAAAATACCCAATCCGCTTGTAGCGCAGTGGAAGAAAGTGCCTGTTTCGTTTCTTCCGGTTTCACTGCTGTCTCGGCTATAGGTTGTGCGCCAACGTAACTGGTAGCCAATAAGGCAAAACAGGCGAATAACTTGGATAATTGTGTACGTTTCATCTCAAATATGACCTTGTAAGTGTTCATGGGACCATAGCGCCTCCCAAAATGAGTCGCTTAATTTAGCTTCTACAGGTAAAAAATACCATGAATCATCAGCAAAAACCTGGCATTTAACGGCGTCTTTTTCTGTCATTAGTACTGCTTTTTCCGTGAATTGTAGTTCATTTTTCAAAAAACGATGATGATCTGGAAAAGGATATTTTTTAAAAGTAATTCCAAGATTCTGCAAAGTAGCGAAAAATCGTTGTGGATGCCCAATGGCTGCAACAGCCGCCACAGGAAACTCCAGGGCGCTAATAGGTACATTTCGTCCTGTGGACAAATGAGTTAATTCACCTGGTTGCAAAACCATGGAATAAGCGCCTGGCCACTCTCCCCCATTCACTACAATTAAATCACTTTTCTGCAAGCGGTTAACATTTTCACGCAATGGGCCTGCGGGTAAACAAAAGCCATTTCCCAATCGGCGCAGCCCATCAATCACAACAATTTCTACCGCCCGCCCCATAGCATAATGTTGCAAGCCATCGTCACTAATGATGATTTGACTCTGATACTTATCTAACAGATATTGAACTGCCTTTACTCTCTTCGGAGCAATGACTACCGGACAACCTGTTTTCCTGGCCAGTAATAAAGGTTCATCACCAACTAAAATTGCCTGGTCGCTAGCAGAAACCTCGTGGGGAAATTGAGTAATCGTAGCGCCATAACCACGACTAACAATACCAACCCGTAATCCTTTTGCCTGAAACGCCTTTGCCAAGGCAATTACCAGAGGTGTTTTTCCCACTCCCCCTACTGTCAAATTACCAACGATAATAATAGGAACAGAAAATTGTTGTTGCCAAAAACATTGTAAAAAGATTCGGCGTGTCGCAATAACCAGTTGGTAAAGCAGGGCAAATGGCCATAAAAACCAACGAAAAAAATGCTTTTTATACCATAGCTTTTCGATAAATTGTGACATTAGCCAATAACTTCTTCTGCACTATCTATACCCAGTTGATACAATTGAGCATAGTGACCTTCCAAGGCCAATAATTGCTGATGGGAGCCTTGTTCAACTACCCGCCCTTGATTCATCACGATAATTTTATTAGCTCGTTTAATTGTTGACAATCGATGCGCAATAACCAATGTAGTCCTTGTTTTCATTACTTGTTCCAGTGCAGATTGAATATAACGCTCTGATTCACTATCTAAGGCCGAAGTTGCTTCATCTAGAATTAAAAGTGGGGCATCTTTTAGTATGGCACGCGCTATAGCTAAACGTTGACGTTGCCCGCCTGAGAGAAGAACCCCATTTTCCCCTATTTTGGTATCGTAACCGCTGGGTAAACGAACAATAAATTCATGGGCAAAAGCCAGTTTGGCTGCATGAATAATTTGTTCACGGCTCACATCAAAACAACCATAAGCAATATTGTTAGCCATGGTATCATTAAACAAAGTTACGTGTTGACTCACTAAAGCAATTTGCTCTCGCAAGCTTGCTAACGTTAACTCTTGAATGCTTTCTCCATCTAACAAAATCCGACCCTGGCTAAGCTCATAAAAACGCGGAATTAAACTGGCAATCGTTGTTTTACCACTACCGGAATGACCTACCAAAGCGACTGTTTCACCAGCAGCGACGCTAAAACTGACCTCATGCAGTACCTGCTGCCCTCGACGGTATGCAAAACTAACTTTATCAAACACAAGATCACCGCGCACTTTCTGGGCTATTTTTTTACCTTGATCTGGCTCAGTAGCCTTATCCAATAAATTAAAAACACTCTCCGCTCCGGCCAATCCGCGTTGAATCGCGGCATTGAGTGTCGTGAGTGTTTTCATTGGTTTGATAAGCTGGAACATCGCAGCAATAATAGCCAGGAAAGCTCCAGCGGTAATCGTAATGACGGTTGCTAACTTAATAGCAGCCAGAATGATTAAAGCAATCCCCACAGCAATCACAAATTGTACCCCGGCAACATTCATTACCTTGGTTACAGCGACTTTCATATCATTTTTGCGTGACGTTTCTGTCGCTTGATTAAATTTGGTCACTTCGTGGCTCTCGCCGCCAAAAATCCTTACAACCCGATAACCTTCAATCGCTTCCCCAGCAATTTCAGTCACCTCTCCCATCGATTTTTGCACTTTGTGGCTAATTCTTCGCACTCGTTTATTAGTGTAACTGACAATGAGCCCCACAAAAGGGACAGTCAGCAGAAACATCAATGACAGTTGCCAGCAAATAACCATCATCACTGTTAATAGTCCTATCACTAAACAGGTATTTTGGACAAAGTCAGTCAATGCATCAGCACTGACTTGGGCTACCTGCTCAACATCGTAGAGGATTTTAGATAATAGTTGTCCTGAAGTAGCTTCATCATAATAGTCAGCAGGCAGACGAATAATATGCGCAAAAACACGCTGACGAAGCACTTTGACCACAGAGCGGGCAACCCAGGTCATACAGTAACTGCCAGCAGAACTTACCAAGCCCCGGATTGTAATCCCCAGTAATATGATGAGAGGAATTTTCTTAACAAAGGTCATGTCGACATCAATAAAGCCTTTATCCAGAAAAGGCCGCATCATGTACGTAAGGCCAGCATCAATAGCCGAATACAAGATATTGGCAAAAATGCCAAGCAGAAGAATAGGCCAAAAAGGCTTAACATAAGACAGTAACCGTCGATAAAGCAGGCCTGTTTTACCAATTGTGTTTTTTTGCATGGGCTAAGCGCTAGGGTTGGCATTCAGGGGGCGAATTGTACCGTAATTAGAGGAAACTGCCAATTTATCGGGTCAAAAAACGACTCAAACAACAAGCCGTTTAAAGGTGAACTTATAAGGGTTGTTGTAAATTTCTCGCCAGGGTGTCAATCAAATCAGGCCCTTTATAAATGAGGCCAGTATACACTTGCAATAAAGAAGCTCCAGCCTGCAGTTTTTCACGGGCCACCTGGCTATTATCAATACCACCAACACCGATTAAGGTTACTTCATTACCCACTACCTGCTTTAATAAACGCAAACACTGGGTTGAACGCTCAGCAAGGGGTTTACCACTTAATCCGCCTGTTTCATTTCCATGAGCCAACGCACTGACAGTATCCCGTCTGCAAGTAGTATTAGTCGCTATAATGCCAGCTACCTGATGTTGGAGGATCACGTCAGCCATTTGTTTTAATGTCTCATCTGATTCATCGGGTGATAATTTAATGACTAAAGGAACCAGGCGTTGTTGCTCATCGGCTAAACGTTTTTGCTCTTCACACAATTGGCCAAGCAGTACACGGAAAAATTTATCTTGCTGCAATAAACGTAAATCCGGCGTGTTAGGTGAAGAAATATTGATAGTGATATAGGACGCGTATTGGTACACCTTCTGTAAACAATAAAGATAATCTTCAACCGCGCTCGTCAGGGGAGTCTCTTTGTTTTTACCAATATTAATCCCCAAGATACCTTTGTAACGAGCTTTAGCCACATTCGCTATTAAGGCATCAACACCAAGATTGTTAAACCCCATGCGATTGATGATGGCTTCAGCCTGCGGCAGGCGAAAAAGACGAGGTTTAGGATTACCTGCCTGCGCACGAGGTGTTACTGTCCCCAATTCGATGAAGGAGAATCCCAGTTTGCTTAAAGCATCCAAATGCTCACCGTTTTTATCTAATCCTGCCGCTAAACCAACAGCATGAGGAAACTCTAGGCCCATAGCCTTAATAACTGTTTTTTGCGGCTGTTTAAAGCAGCTTTTCGGTAAATAATGGAGGGTAGAAAGCACCAGCTGGTGCGCTTTCTCAGCATCTAGTTTAAAAAGCAATGGACGAAGAAGTGAATACATGACAGCTCCAAAAAAAGCAATCTTACAATAGGTTCATAAGGGGAGAAAGCGATTAAATCAGTTTATTTCCAAGAGAACCATGCCTGTTATTTTGACCTATTAGATACTGCTGAGAATTAAGGAATACATCCTAAACCACTAAATAACGATTTCATTCTTCGGAGCCGTTTCGGTAGTCAATAACCACTGTATCTGCTGGTTAAGATCAATTGTAATTGCCGACCATTCTTCAATCTGCTTATCTTCATAAGCATTCTCTTTGGGAAAAAGTGTTTTGTGTCGGGCAACAGCCGCATCTCGTGCTTGATGTAGCCAGGCAATTTGCGGGGAAAACAAATGCAGCATACCCTCTACCCATTGATCGAGAATTTTCCAATAAGGATCAGCTAAGGTCATTTTGAATTGTTTGATAAAACGCGAGATGTGTTTGGCATCGTACCAAATTTCATATGAAATCCAGCGATTAACCGTAAATAAACGAATAGGTTGGCCAAAACGATTCATTGCAATAGCAACTAGGTGCGTCATAGGATTATCGATATTTTTATCCCAGTCTGGCAAATCAGTCGGTTTTATCTGTTTTGGAATATGTTTATAGCGTAAAAAACAGTGGAAATGGCCGTGTTCATTACTCGCAAGATCTTCGCGATGACAGTGATAAAAATACTGCGCACCAGTATCATGATCGATACGATCCCCTTTAGGATAATGATTCATTCGCACATGGCGACGTTTCTTTTCCAACGTGTAGTGGAGAATATTCTTGCCTTTCTTGGTAGTCATTTGCTGCTGTGCTTCAAGCACTTGCATCGCATAACGCAGATATCGCTCTTTGCTACCGTTTGTCAGAGAAGGCAACTTAAATTCAGCAATTGTTAACATAGAATACACCGATAATAAAGAGGTAGTAATTTCATACTACCTCTTTATTTAACAAGCGATTAACTACCAGAGCAACCGCCGCAACCACCGCAACCTTTACAACCGTTGCAGCCTTTGCAACCGTTACAACCTTTGCAGCCCTTGCAGCCAGTGCAGCCTTTGCAACCTTTGCAGCCAGTACAGGAAATTTGAGAACCAGCAGCTTGATTGTCTGCAAAAGCAACAGGAACTACAGCAGCAGTTGAAAGTGCAGATAACAGAGCAGCAACAGCTAATGATGACTTTTTCATAGTGAGCCTTCCTTGCAAAATTAATAATTAAAACAAATTTAATACTAGCAAAACATTCTTACATCTTTTTACTAAATTAATAAAGACGTTATCTAAAATAATTTCTCACCTCCTGATTGATAGGTATCAACATGTTTTACAAAATATCAAATCGCTAATGACATTCTCAAATCATAGGGACAAGTTTACTTTTCACCATACAGTCAACAATATAATTGGGAGTATAGATGAAGAAACGTTTTTTTTCATAGGTGGTATTTAGATAAATCTGGGCACAAAACTTTAAACTCAGTCCTATCCCAACAAATCCAGGATCTTAAAGACAAGAGGTTTTCAGCTAAAGCTGGCATTGTTGTGCCCAGACTCGCAGCATCGCGTTCCCGCCGGGTTGCAAATGATAAGCGACCTCTCGCACCTCTACCCCTAAATTATCCTGTTGTAAGCCGAGAAGGACAGGTCCTAAAAAGGGAGATGGGTGGCCGTAACGATCAATCAGAGGAAAAATTCTCACCTCTTTGGCTACACGTGCCAGTTCTTTTATCACTTGCAGGTGAAAATCCACATCCTGATCATCAAGATCAGCAAATAAATAATGAGAACTTAAAGCAAATTCAAAGGAAAAATCAGCAAACGGCAAGGCATAATTCCCTATTCCTATATAACGCTTAGCCATCTTACCTTTTTCATAATCAGCAAAAAACCGAGCCATTCCTTCGCGCCTTTTTGCAAATAAGGCCTCAGGATTACCATAGCGACTAAAATCAAATTTCTCTTGATCCCTTACCACTCTACTGACCATATCAGCAAAAATTAAAGTAACTTTGCTGTATAAAGTATCCTTATCCAAATTAAACAGTGGATCACAACTCACTATTTGCTGTGTATGGGCAGTTAATTCCGCGTTCACTGCACTTGGACCACAACCATATTCCAACAGGCGAGTTTCCATATCTGCTTTTGATAAATCAAACATTTCCTGATATTCATCAGCATGATGGCCCCACAGCACAAGTTTACGCATATACATCCCCTTCCTTTGTCGATTACCTATTTCAAAACAGGTGCTCTTCATTCACTTGGCACAGTCCAAGACAAACGCTTGCAACAAATTCTCATTTAAATTGATGTTGCAACTTGAATTTGATTGGGTATAGTCTAGCCTATTTGCTTCAGTAACAGGAAGTCATCTATGCACGTCGGTATACAACATCAACTTGGCGAAACCTATGATCTTTTGCGAGATAGTGTTTATCAATTCGCCCAAAAAGAAATCGCTCCTCTGGCAGCTCAGATCGATGCAGATAATACTTTCCCCAATCATCTATGGCAAAAATTGGGCGAAATGGGTTTATTGGGCATCACGGTTAGTGAAGAATATGGCGGCGCGAACATGGGTTATCTTGCGCATGCCATTGCGATGGAGGAAATTTCCCGCGCATCAGCCTCTGTTGGCCTAAGTTATGGGGCTCATTCCAATTTATGTGTGAACCAAATTTACCTCAATGGCACAACGGAGCAAAAGCACCGTTATTTGCCTAAACTAATAAGTGGAGAATATGTTGGCGCGTTGGCAATGAGCGAGTCAAATGCTGGCTCCGATGTTGTCAGCATGCAACTTCAAGCGCAGGCTGTGGGCGACAAATTCATTCTCAATGGTACCAAGATGTGGATCACAAATGGTCCAGATGCAGATGTTTTGGTTGTTTATGCAAAAACCGATAAACAAGCAGCCAGCAAAGGCATCACCGCGTTTATCATTGAGAAAGGATTTAACGGTTTTCGGACGGCACAGAAACTTGATAAACTCGGTATGCGCGGTTCAAATACCTGCGAATTAGTATTTGACAATTGTGAAGTACCTGCGAAAAACGTGTTAGGAGAAGTGAATAAAGGTGTAAGAGTATTAATGAGCGGTCTTGATTATGAACGCACGGTATTAGCAGCAGGTCCTGTTGGAATCATGCAAGCCTGTCTGGATGTGGTCTTACCTTATATTCATGAACGCAAGCAATTTGAACAAGCCATTGGCGAATTCCAATTTATTCAAGGTAAGTTAGCAGACATGTATACGGAATTGAGCGCATCACGGGCTTATCTGTACACCGTAGCTCGGGCCTGTGATCAGGGCATGGTTAGCCGTAAAGACGCAGCGGGCGTTATTTTATATACAGCCGAAAGAGCCACACAAATGGCTCTGCAGGCCATTCAAACTTTAGGCGGGAATGGTTATATTAATGAGTACCCTACTGGGCGCTTGCTGCGTGATGCAAAACTCTACGAGATCGGTGCTGGTACGTCTGAAATCAGACGGATGTTGATTGGACGCGAACTATTTAACGAAACTGCATAAGGAAAATGAATATGGAACCAAATGATATTGTTATTGTTGCAGCCAAAAGAACACCAATGGGTAATATGCTTGGTAGCTTATCCGCTTTATCAGCACCCGAGTTAGGCGCGGTAGCCCATCAAGCGGTTATTGAACAAGCTGGCCTTTCCCCTGCAGACATTGATGAAGTGATCACTGGTTGTGTATTGCAAGCAGGCATCGGTCAAGCGCCAGGAAGACAAGCAGCGATCAAAGCCGGCATTCCCAATTCAGCTGGTGCGACTACGATCAATAAAATGTGTGGTTCAGGTATGAAAGCCGTCATGTTAGCCCATGATTTATTGAAAGTTGGTTCGGCAAACATCGTTCTTGCCAGCGGTATGGAAAGCATGAGTAACGCGCCCTATTTACTGAGCAAGGCACGAGCAGGTTATCGTTTGGGTCATGGTGAACTAAAAGATCATATGTTTCTTGACGGCCTTGAAGATGCATACGAGCGCGGCCAATTAATGGGCTGTTTTGCTGAAGCAACAGCAACCCATTTTCAATTTACCCGCCAGCAACAAGATGACTATGCTATTCGCTCCTTGACTCGGGCACTGCAAGCACAACAAGATAATTCTTTCGCTGAAGAAATAGCGCCCGTCACTATTGCCGGACGTAAAGGTGATATCGTTGTTTCTCTGGATGAAGGCCCAGACGCCAGTAAACTGGCTAAAATTCCGCAACTCCGCCCTGCTTTCAAGACTGATGGTACTGTAACTGCCGCGAATTCTTCCTCAATCTCAGATGGTGCAGCCAGCCTGATTTTAATGACTGCAGCTAATGCAAAAAAACGTGGTTTAACGCCGTTGGCTCGAATTATCGCTCATGCAACCCATGCACAGGCACCACAATGGTTTACTACCGCTCCTGTTGACGCAATTCGCAAAGTATTAAACAGAGCTGGTTGGCATCAAAGTGAGGTTGATCTTTTTGAGATTAATGAAGCGTTTGCTGTAGTCGCTATGGCAGCAATTACACAACTTGAACTCAATGATGAAAAAGTCAATGTTCATGGTGGGGCCTGTGCCCTCGGCCATCCTATTGGAGCATCGGGTGCACGCATTATTGTTACCTTAATGCATGCTCTAAAACAACAACGCAAAGCACGTGGTGTAGCGGCCTTATGTATCGGTGGTGGTGAAGCAACTGCTGTTGCTATCGAAATGGTGTAACCCCTAGGTATTATGAATTTACTTGGGTCTAGTAGAAATAAAGTCCGCATCACTCTTCAGTCCGCAGAGTGATGCACTAACTGCTTAAGGATGTACATGCTTAGACAAAGTCTTATTTATTTAGCGTTAAGTATTGTGGTTGTAATTTTTGCTAAATATGCCCATATGCTCATTGTTTATATAGGGATGCTCTATGCTTTTATTAATGTCAAATTGACACCCATTTTTAGCCAAAGTGGTTTGGGATTAATGATCCGCAAAGTGATTCTTCTCGTATTTATCCCAGTTCTAATTGCGGCCGTTCCAGCGCTCACTTACCGGCTCATCAAAGGGAATGACATGCCCTATCTTATCGAATTCACCTGGTGCCTATGGCTGGTAATTGTACTCAGTAATATCTTGATACATTAAGGATTATCGATGGCTAAAATCACTAGTCAATTAAATCCCGCCAGCAAGGATTTCAAAGACAATGAAGCGGTTATGCAAAAATTGCTTGGTGAACTGCAGAACACTATCCAGGAAATTGCTCAGGGTGGTGATGAAAAAGCGCGTCAAAGACATTTAAAACATGGCAAATTATTACCCCGTGAGCGCTTACAGTACTTACTTGATCCAGGCAGTCCTTTTCTTGAATTATCCCAGCTGGCCGCCTACCGGGTTTATGAAGATAAGGTTCCTGCTGCAGGAATTATTACTGGAATAGGACGTATTGCTGGTACTGAATGTATGATTGTGGTGAATGATGCCACGGTTAAGGGGGGAACCTACTATCCCCTTACTGTTAAAAAACATTTGCGAGCCCAGGAGATTGCTAAAGCTAATCACCTTCCCTGTGTTTATTTAGTTGATTCAGGAGGCGCTTTTCTACCCCGTCAAGATGAAGTTTTTCCGGATCGAGATCATTTCGGCCGTATTTTTTATAATCAAGCCATGTTATCAGCAAACAATATTCCTCAGATTGCGGTGGTGATGGGCTCTTGCACCGCAGGCGGTGCTTATGTACCCGCGATGGCTGATGAATCCATTATGGTACAAAATCAGGCTACTATCTTTTTAGCTGGCCCACCCCTGGTAAAAGCGGCTACCGGCGAAATTATCAGTGCCGAGGAATTGGGTGGTGCTGATGTCCATTGCAGGCAATCTGGTGTAGCTGATCACTATGCCGAGAATGATGCCCATGCGTTACACTTGGCCCGTGTCTCGGTAAGTCATCTAAACCGTAAGAAACCTGATGGTCTTTGTCGTATTGCCAGCAGAGAACCTCTCTATGATCCCAAAGAATTAAATGGTGTTGTACCAGCCGATCCACGAAAACCTTTCGATATCCGGGAAGTAATTGCCCGCCTTGTTGATGGTTCAGAGTTGGACGAATTTAAAGCACTTTATGGTACCACCCTGGTTTGTGGTTTTGCCCATTTGTTTGGTTATCCTATCGGCGTAATTGCCAATAATGGTGTTTTATTTGCTGAAAGTGCTTTAAAAGGAGCGCATTTTATCGAGCTATGCGCTCAACGTCGTATCCCTTTATTATTTCTGCAAAATATCACTGGTTTTATGGTGGGTAGCAAATACGAAGCAGCGGGTATAGCCAAACACGGTGCCAAGATGGTGACCGCTGTTGCCAATGCTAACGTTCCTAAATTCACTGTAATAGTAGGCGGTAGTTTCGGTGCGGGTAATTATGCCATGTGTGGTCGCGCTTATGAGCCGCGTTTTTTATGGTCCTGGCCGAATACCCGTATCTCGGTCATGGGAGGGGAGCAAGCCGCAAATGTTTTAGCGCAAGTTAACCGCGATAAACATTTGAAGCATGGAACAACCTGGTCTGTTGAGGAAGAAGAGAAATTTAAAGCTGATTTACGCAACCAATATGAAACTCAAGGCAATCCCTATTACGCGAGCGCAAGACTCTGGGATGATGGTGTTATTGCCCCGGAAGATACTCGTAAAATCCTTGGCTTAAGCTTGTCTGCTGCCTTAAATGCTCCCATCCCTGCAACCAATTTTGGTGTATTTCGCATGTAAGAGAATCTAATGACAAAATGCCAAAACAGCACGATAGGGAAAAACAATGACTGATTTACTAAGTGAGTTGCATGATCGCGTTTTTATAATTACTTTAAATCGACCAGGTAAACATAATGCTTTTGATGACAACTTGCTGGCAGCATTGCAACAGCTACTTGATGAAGCCATTAGTAATCCGCAAGCAAGAGTTATTTTACTAAAAGCAAATGGAAAACATTTTTCAGCAGGCGCGGACCTTGCCTGGATGCAACGCATGGCTCAATTTAGCGAAGAAGAAAACTTACAGGATGCCCTGGTACTTGCTCGTGTCATGCACACTCTACATATCAGCCCTAAACCCACTATAGCGATGGTACAGGGTGCCGCTTATGGTGGTGGCGCTGGTTTAGTAGCCGCTTCTGATCTGGCAATTGCTTCGCCAACTGCCCGATTTTGTTTTTCAGAAGTAAAACTGGGTTTAGTCCCTGCTGTCATTAGTCCTTATGTCGTAAAAGCGATAGGTGAGCGAACTGCAAAATGGCTATTTATGACAGCAGAGATCTTTGATGCCGAAGAAGCAAAGAAATTACAATTAGTACAACACTGTGTAGCTGAAGAGGAATTGTTGGCCTTTACTGTCAATTATGCTCAACAAATAGCCAGACTAGCTCCTGAAGCAGTGAAGGCTTGTAAAACGCTGGTTTCACAGGTTGCAGCTCGGCCTATTAATGAGGAGTTGTTGCAGCAAACTGCGACGCTCATTGCCAAGAAACGGGTTTCCGCAGAAGGGCAACGGGGATTAACCGCATTTCTTAATAAAGAAACACCCATTTGGGATTAGGGGCTTTCATGTTTAACAAAATTCTTATCGCTAACCGCGGTGAAATTGCCTGTCGGGTTATTAAAACTGCACGACAAATGGGTATCCACACTGTTGCTATTTATTCAACCGCGGATAAAGACAGTCAACATGTGTCACAGGCCGATAGTGCATTTTGTGTAGGTGATGCAACAGCCAAAAACAGTTATCTCAATATTGAAGCGATTATTGCTGCGGCTAAAACCAGTGGTGCCCAAGCCATTCATCCCGGCTATGGTTTTTTATCTGAAAATCCCTTATTTGCCCAAGCTTGCGCCGATGCAGGAATCGTATTTGTTGGCCCCTCGATTGCAGCGATGGAAGCAATGGCATCAAAACAAGTAGCCAAACAATTACTGGAAAAAACTGGCGTACCTCTTACCCCAGGCTATCATGGTAGCGATCAATCCGATGAGCGCTTATTACAGGAGGCACGTCAGATTGGTTTTCCAGTCTTGCTAAAAGCAGCCAGTGGCGGCGGTGGCAAAGGTATGCGTGCTGTATATAAAGAAGCTGAATTTTCTCAAGCGTTAGCAGGTGCTCGTCGTGAAGCGATGGCGAGTTTTAGAGATGACACCATGCTCATTGAAAAATTAATCAGCAATCCACGCCACGTAGAAGTCCAGATCATGGCGGATAATTATGATCAGATTGTCCATCTTTTCGAACGGGATTGCTCCATTCAGCGACGGCATCAAAAAATTATTGAAGAAGCACCAGCACCTAATTTAACAGCGACCATGCGGCAGGGTTTGGCAGAGGCAGCCTGTGAAGTTGCTCGTTCGATTGCCTATCGTGGTGCGGGCACAGTTGAGTTTTTAGTAGATGGTGACAAAAACCATTTTTATTTCATGGAAATGAATACGCGTTTACAAGTCGAACATCCCGTCACTGAAATGATAACCGGTTTTGATCTGGTAGCATGGCAATTGAAAATAGCAGCTAATGAACCACTCCCCTGCCTCCAGGAAACGATTGCAGCTCATGGCCATGCATTTGAGTGCCGGATCTATGCTGAAGATCCCCAACAAGGCTTCCTGCCATCGATCGGCCAACTGCGTTTTTTACACGAACCGGCAGGCTCGGGTATTCGAATAGATAGTGGTGTATCACTTCATTCGCACATTACCATGCATTATGATCCAATGATTGCCAAATTAATTACCTGGGGGGAAACAAGAGACCAAGCCCTACAACGCATGCAATACGCACTTGCAAACTATGCAGTAGGTGGAGTGAAAACTAACATTGCTTTTTTACAAGCTATTTGTAGACATCCCCGCTTCGCTAAAGCAGATTTAAGCACTGATTTTTTAACTCAGGAAGCGATTAATCTTCCCCTCCCTGACGAACGCCTGGCACTCCTGGCAGTGGCTAGTTATGATTACCTGGTACTCAACAACAATGAAACAGATCCGCTTCGTAACAGTAGTTTTGCCTGGCAAATGCATTTGTCCAGTTATTGGTATTGGCGTTACTTCATTGAAGGTCAACAACAAGAAATCAAGATCCTTCCTCTGACAAATACCTCCTTTAAAGTAAAAATCAGCGAAGAAGAATTCACTTTGTCGCCACGCTTGATTGCTGATAAATTATATCTCGATGACGGTCAGCAAATGAGAGAAATCCTCGTTGATAACCAGGGGCCCAAAATCACTCTATATCTGGCGCAAGGTCCGTTGGTGATTGAACGGTTTAATTGGCAGAATTTTGATCCGCAAGTTGCCACAAAAAAAGGACAACTCACCGCCCCGATGCCAGCAACCGTAGTGGCTATCCTGAAAAATAAGGGTGATAAAGTTAAAGAGGGTGAGAGTTTAATCGTTTTGGAAGCAATGAAAATGGAACACACTATTCATGCCCCCAAAGACGGTATACTGGCTGAATTATTTTACGATGTGGGCTCGCAAGTGAGTGAAGGCGCTGAATTGTTAGCTTTAAAAGATTGACTAGGGACAAGCATGAACTATCCACAACAAGTCACGATAGTTGAAGTGGGGCCACGGGATGGGTTACAGAATGAATCATCCTTTGTTGCTACTGAAAGCAAAGTAGAATTGATCAATTTACTGAGCCAAAGTGGTTTAAAACACATTGAAGTCACCAGCTTTGTTTCAGCAAAAGCGATTCCTCAACTGGCTGACAATGAAACGGTCTTTACCAGCATCGCTAAACCAGCAGGCATTCATTATTCAGCATTAGTACCCAACGAACGCGGCATGTTAAAAGCACTCGAAGCAGGCGTAAAAGAAATTGCAGTCTTTACAGCAGCGAGTGAAGCCTTTAATCAACGTAATATTAATTGTTCAATCAGCGAGAGTATTCATCGCTTTGAGCCCGTTATCGCTTTGGCTAAGGCAAACAAAATTCGCGTACGGGCTTACATTTCCTGTGTTCTCGGCTGTCCTTATGAAGGTGAAATTGCCCCGCAACAGGTCGCTAAGGTTACACGTCAGTTGCTGGCTCTCGAGGTTGATGAAATTTGCCTGGGCGATACCATTGGTGTTGGCACCCCCAAACAAACTATCGCTGTTTTACAACAAGTCCTGGAATTTTTACCTTTGCCTCAGTTAGCGATGCATTTTCATGATACATACGGCCAGGCAATTGCCAATATTTATGCCTCTCTTGAATATGGTATCTATCGTTTTGACAGTTCTGTCGCTGGTCTTGGCGGCTGTCCATATGCCCGAGGTGCAAGTGGAAATGTTGCAACGGAGGATGTTTTATACTTGATGCACGGACTGGGGATTGAAACCGGTGTTGATATTTTCAAGATCGTCGCTGCAGGCGATAAAATATGTAAGCTGTTAGGGAAAAAGAACCAATCGAAAGTAGCGAATGCCCTGCTGGCAAATCAAAGCTAAATCAATAGACTTCTTCGGGAACTCTACTACAGAGAAGAATTGCTGCGTCGATAAGGTGCTCGAATCCTCATGTACTGGCGGCGTACACTACGGTTCTGTGCTCCGTGTCTCCTCGCACTTCTCCTCTGTAGCGAGTTTCTGAAGAAGTCCACTGAAAATTCATGATTGTACTTACCAGGAAATCACTCTAAACTCCTTCGCGGGACTGGGTTTGACCAAGGTTGGAATCCTACCTAAAACTCGAAGTAAACTGTATACATAAAAACCAATTGGTTATATCATACAGCAACTTTTTATTCGAGATATCCAACCAGTCCAAGAGTTGTTGATATTCTTTTTATAGATTAAACGTGAGGCTCAAGATGACGAGTAGTAAATTAAAAGTAGGCTTAGTACAGGAGAAGTGGTCTGAAAATCTACAAGAACATCAAGACCGTCTTGCCTCAGGCATTTTTGCCGCTGCTAAACAAGGGGCTCAACTCGTCTGCCTGCAAGAATTAACGTTGTCACCTTATTTTTGTACCCGCCATGATGTCGATGGTACAGCTTATCAAGAAGAGCTGCTCACAGGCCCTACAGCACAATTTGTCAGTGCCATGGCAAAAGCAGCGAAAGTAACTATTACGTCCTCCTTATTTGAAAAAGCAGGCTATAACACTGCCGTAGCTTTTAATGAGTCAGGTGAATTGGTTGCTGTAACCCGCAAACAGCATATTCCCAGTGGTGAAAAATACCATGAAAATTATTACTTCAAACCAGGTGATTCCGATTATCCGGTCCACAACCTGGTTGGACATCGATTTGGTTTACCTACCTGTTATGATCAATGGTTCCCTGAGTTGTCGCGCATTTACGGTTTAAAAGGAGCAGAAGTTCTGGTTTATCCTACTGCCATTGGTGGAGAACCCACTGCACCAGGTTTTGATAGCCAACCCATGTGGCAAAAAGTGATGGTTGCTCAAGGTATTATGGCAAACACCTTCGTCGTGGCTGTTAACCGTGTTGGCTGTGAGGATGGGCTTGAATTTTACGGCTCTAGCTTTATCTCTAACCCAATGGGTGAAGTTTTAGTGCAAGCGCCACGCAATGAGCCTGCTGTGCTCGTCGCTGAATTGGATTTCAGTCAACGCGCATTATGGGGGCGGCTGTTTCCTTTTGCAGATCAGCGAGAACCTGAAACGTATCATGAGCTCCTCAAAGCCCGTAAATCCGATGTGGGAAAACCCTAATGACTGACAACGCATTCCAAGATGAAAATCTATACAATATTAATAACTGGGGTGAAGGTTATTTCAATATAAACGCAGCAGGAAATATTGCTATCAGCAAAACGCCGGAAGAAAAAGGCGTTGAATTGCAAGCGATTGTAAATGCTGCTAATCGAGCAGGTTTACAATTACCGCTCTTGATTCGTTTTACCGATATTCTTCATGACAGAGTCGTAAAATTAAATGAAGCCTTTGCGCAAGCCATTGAAGAAAACGATTATCGAGGAAGCTATAAACTGGTCTACCCGATTAAAGTTAACCAGGAATATTGCGTAGTGAGGGAAATTTTAAAAGCACCCCGCTACCCAGTGGGTTTAGAAGCCGGTAGCAAACCTGAATTAATGGCAGTGATTGGGTTATTGGGCCAAACGCCTTCCACCATTGTCTGTAATGGCTATAAAGATAACAGTTATATTCGCACGGCTTTAATTGCTCAACAAATGGGCCATGAAGTCTTCATTGTCATAGAAAAACGCTCGGAATTAGACATTATCCTGAAAGAATCTGCACGGCTAGATATCAAACCTAAAATTGGTGTGCGTATCCGTTTAGTCACCAAAGGTGCAGGTAAATGGGAAAATACCGGCGGAGCTAAATCCAAATTTGGTTTAAATGCAGAACAGGTTCTTGAATTAGTCAATCATCTCAAGGCACACAATTCGTTGGATTGCCTGCAATTAATGCATTGCCATTTGGGCTCGCAAATTGCCAACATCCATGATATTCGCCACTGCATGCAGGAAGTTGCCCGCTATTATGTTGAACTGCGTCGCCTGAACGCACCAATCAATACCGTTGATGTTGGTGGTGGTCTTGGGGTGGATTATGAGGGTACACGTTCCAATACAGGTTGTTCAATGAACTATTCTGTAAAAGAATATGCTACTAATATCTTGCTGGCGCTTCGTCCTCTTTGTGAAGAAGCGGGTATGCCGGAACCCAATCTTATTTCTGAATCTGGGCGTGCACTCACAGCCCATCACGCGGTTCTAATTAGCAATATCACTGATGTGGAGCTAGTCAAAAAAACCAGAGAATTGCCCTTCATTGAGGCAGACGATTCTCACGTTATTCGTGATATTTGGGACACTTATCAATCTATTTCTGATAATTCTCCCAGCGAAATTTATAATTATGCTGCTCACTCACTGGATGAGGCTCATTCCATGTTTAAACATGGCGTCATTAGTTTGCAGGAAAAAGCAAAAGTAGAACAATTTTTTACTGCGATTTGCCTTGAAATTCAAGAACGCCTGGATGAAAACAATCCTGGTGATAATGAACTCATCAAGCATATTAACGAACGCTTGGCAGCAAAAATATTTTGTAATCTGTCATTTTTCCAATCATTACCGGATGCATGGGCAATAGGGCAGATTTTCCCAGTTGCACCGATTTCGCAGCTTACCGAAAAACCAACCATGCACAGTATTTTGCAAGATTTGACTTGTGATTCCGACGGTACTTTAAAGGAATACACGGGTAGTTCCTGCATCAATACCACCTTAATGTTGCCCCCGTTTAATGAACATGATCCCTATGCCATTGCTTTCTTTTTAGTAGGCGCCTATCAGGAAATACTTGGCAATTTGCACAATTTATTTGGGGATACGAATTCACTGGATGTGAAATTAACCGGCGAAGGGCAATTTGAGATCAATGATCTAGTCAGCGGTGATACGGTAACCAATGTCTTGAATTTCGCTCATTTTGATACTAAAAAATTGCTACTCTCCTATGAAAAACAATTGATAAGTAGTGAATTACCTCATGAAAAAATTCAGAATTATCTCAATGAGTTACGCAGTATTTTTTCACAACAAACGTACCTCGACAGTAATAAAATAAAAGGATAAGCCATGACAACACCAAAACAAGCCGGCTTTCATATGCCCCCCGAATGGTATCCTCATGCTGGTTGCTGGATGGCCTGGCCTTGTCACCAGGATAGTTGGGCGGCCATCGGTTTGGAGCGTGCGGGAATTGCTTATGCACGGGTTGCCCAAGCCATCGCACAATATGAACCTGTTACCATGCTGGTTAAACCTGCCGATATGGCGCAGGCAAAAAAATTATGTGGTGAGGAAATCCACTTGGTTCCTTTGGCACTCAATGACTCCTGGACGCGTGATACAGGTCCCACGTTTTTACTGAATGAACAAAACGAGTTAGCCGGTGTTGATTGGATTCATAATGCCTGGGGTGGTAATTATGAGGATTGCGCCCTGGATAATCAAATTGCTGCGGCCGTCATCAAACAAACAGGAGCCCGCCATTTTAAAGCACCTCTGGTTATGGAAGGCGGTTCCTTCCATGTCGATGGTGAGGGTACTATTTTAACTAGCCGTGAATGCCTGTTAAATCCCAATCGTAATCCCCACCTCTCTCAAGCCGAGATAGAAGACTATCTTTACAATTATCTCAATGCAGAAAAAATTATTTGGTTAAATAAAGGACTGCTTGGCGATGAGACCGATGGCCACATTGATGAAATTGCCTGTTTTATTGCACCGGGTAAAGTCCTGGCTTTAATTACCCATGATAAAGAGGATGCCAATTACCAAACCCTGCACGAAAACCTCGAGATCCTAAAATCAGTGACTGATGCCAAAGGAAGAAATCTGGAAGTTTTTACCGTAGAACAGCCACCGGCAACGTTTATGGGTGAGGAACGTTTAACTCTTTCCTATATCAATTTCTATCTCGCTAATCAGGGAATCGTGATGCCCGCTTTTGGTCATGCCAAATATGACAAAGCAGCTTACGAACTGTTTTGCCAGTTGTTTCCAAACCATCATATTACACAAATTGATGCGTTAGATGTTTTTGCTGGCGGTGGCGGTATTCATTGTATTACGCAACAACAACCCATCTCCAGGAAATAGTGTTAAGAACTTTCTACTCGGAAAAGCGAAATTCTACCAGGTTTACAAATTCAAATATTACCCTCTCTAGCGGGTAATATTGAATTTACCCTCTCTAGCGGGTAATATTGAATTTACCCTCTCTAGCGGGTAAATAATAGGCCTAAGGAAATTAACCATGCTAATCCATTCACCCAGAGAATTAGCTTTTTTTGTTATTAGTCAACGCAAAAAACTTAAATTAAGTCAGGCAAAGGTAGGTAAGCTTGTAGGATTAAAGCAGCAAACAATTTCAGAGTTTGAACTCAGGCCTGAGAGCACACAACTCGATACCTTATTTCGCATACTATCTGCGCTTAATTTAGACATTAAGATGTTATCAAAACACGAAACTTCTAACAATGAAACCCAATGGACTGAAGAATGGTAACAGCAAAACGAAAAAATCGAATACTCAGTATATTAATGAATGGGATTTTGATCGGAAAACTTGAGAAAACAACAACAGGTGGGTTAATTTTTATTTATGACCAGCAATGGCTTAATACCCCAGGTGCACGGCCCATTTCATTATCATTGCCTTTGACCGAACAGCCTTTTTCTGGCGATATCGTTTATAATTTTTTTGATAATCTCCTGCCTGATAATCAACAAATTAGATCGCGAATTCAGGCTAAATTTCATGTGGCAATAAACCAACCATTTGATCTATTGGCTAGTATTGGTAGAGATTGTGTGGGGGCTGTTCAAATTATCGATGGAGAAATACCAGCCTTTAAAAAAGAAATAAAGGCTGAACCCCTAGATGAAAAAACAATAGCCGCTATTTTACGGGGCTATCAAAACAATCCGCTTGGTATGACTGATCCTACAAGGGAGTTTCGAATTTCCATTGCAGGAGCGCAAGAAAAATCGGCATTCTTGTACCATCAAAAAAAATGGTGCCGTCCCTTAGAAGAAACCCCAACCAGCCATATTTTTAAATTGCCTATTGGCTACATCCCACATCAAAATATGGATTTAAGGGATAGTTGTGAAAATGAATGGTTATGTTCACACCTTGCTGCAGCTTTTGGATTACCCGTCGCAAAGTGCGAAATTCTTCACTTTGAAGAAACCAAAGTGCTTGTGGTAGAGCGGTTTGATCGCAAAATGTCTAGCGATAACGCTTGGATCATGCGATTGCCGCAAGAAGATATATGCCAGGTTCTCGGCATTTCCCCTAATTTAAAATATCAATCAGACGGAGGAGCGGGTATTAGCGAAATTATGCAATTATTACTCGGCGCTACCAATCCTATTGCTGATCGAGATATGTTTTATCGAGCTCAAGTTTTATTTTGGCTATTAGCTGCAATTGATGGCCATGCAAAAAATTTTAGTGTGTTTATCGAGCCTCAAGGAAAATATCACCTCACACCGCTCTATGACATTATGTCAGCCTATCCCTTGATAGAGAAAAAGCAATTACAAGCCCAAAAAATTAAAATGGCCATGGCGTTGAGGGGGAAAAATACCCATTATCACTGGCATAGTATGCAAAGAAGGCATTTTTTAGATACTGCAAAAGCAGTCAATTACTCCACCGAAAGAGCCGAAACCATCCTGGATGAGATGTTAGAAAGAAGCGATGCTGTCATCAATGAAGTAGCTGCCAAATTACCTGGAGATTTTCCAAATGAAATCGCCCAACCTATTTTTACGGGAATCCATTTGGCAACAAAGAAACTAAAGTAAGTTTGAAAGAAAAGGTAAGGGCGAAGGTTGTTGCGCTGAGTAATGCCATCCAATCCTGCGTGTTATTCGGTCTTTTATCGCTACATAAACAAAGGTACAGCGTTCAGGAGTAGAGATCTTAAACGCCGACTTTAAATTATGAATTCATTAAAGAGCTACGCAAGCGAACCTTACTCAATAGAAGAATTACCTTTCAACCCACAAGTGCTCTCTTTTTCTGCGATTCTTCGATTTTTTCAAGTAACAGTTCAAATTGACTATTATCTAAGAATGTCCCGTGGGAGTCTTTTAAATAACCTGTCTCAGACATCACTACTTCCCCACTTTCAAAGGCTCTCACGCCAGTATCGCTAAACAATTTTGGGTAGTAAGAAGGATGAAGATTGACCAACTGGCTCATGGATTGAATCGAGTTATTTTCAAATAACTTCAAACCGTTAGCAGAAATGACATGTGCCAGTGAATCCTTGGTAAAATAAATGATTGCAAACCAACCTGAAATGTAATTTTTTCTCATCATTTTTAAGCCAATCGGTGACAAGAGTAATTCGACTAGTGGTTCAAGTTTAGGGTTATCAGATAGTTTTGCGTCAATTTCTACGGCATTGGATGAGTCCAGTTTTCCATTATTAACCAGCTCAATTAGTCTGGGATTCTTTAACTTGGAGCGAGCATACTCGGTGCTAAAAAACCAATTACTCCCAATAGGCTTAAATTGACAGAATTCTAATTTTTTGGCGACTATCGTCTCAGGAGGCAGGTACATGATGCCATGCATATAAGATTCCAATGAATCCGTTTCAGTTAATTTTTCCCCAGAAGCCCTGGCCTTAGCAATTCTCTCGGCAAACTCATCATTCCATGCACTATATTCACCGTACTCTAACACCTGTTCAAAAGAAAGTGATGTTAAACCCTTTTTCCGGGCGGCTGCCTCTGCATCTTTCTTTAAGGTCTGATAAAAAACATTTTCTTCTATTTTTCGTTTTATAGTCGGTGATTTCGTAGCCATATAGTCAGCTATTTCTTTCTGCAGCCACATCACTCCTGTTCCCTTTTTTCTTAGTCCCATATGAAAATAGGCAGGCGGCGAATTCTTAATAGCATCGAGCTCTATACGTCCCTCTTTACCCGCCTGAATACTCTTGTGAAAGGCATACTCCATCAAAAGAGAGCCAACATGTTTAAATGGAGCATCTGCGTTGATCGAATAATTATCCATACGATGGATATAAAGACAATTCTCCTGAATAGAATACTGCATATAACCTATTTCTTTACCATTTACAAAAACTTTCACGTCGGTACGTGGACCAGAGAATGTTTCCCCGGAGCGCTTACGAATCGCGTAATTAACTGGCTGATTTGTTGAAGTTCGGATTTTGGTCGTTAAGCGCATGTTGTCTAACTCAGTCGAGGAATGATAGTAAATGCGCCGTATAATAGCAGGTTAAAACCAAATCACAATGACGAATGGTTAATCTTATAATTAAATTTTCCACTCTATAAAATACGAATGAGTCGCCTACTACACAGCAAAAAATAACCCGACATACGTTGTTGCTCAGAGTAATGCCGGTTATCATTTAGGCATGCAGTGGAATCGGCCAACTGAACACATTTCCCACCCTTCTTAGACAAAAAATACAGTTAAAAGGAAGTCAATAATGAACACAGCGGTATGGCAACCCAAAGAGCCCCAAAAAAGCAGAATGTGGCAATTTATGCAATTCGTTGCCCAAAAACAGCAGCGACAGTTTGCTGATTATCAACAGTTGCATGCATGGTCCGTGCAAGAACCGGCCCTTTTCTGGCAGGCTCTATGCGATTATTTTCACTTAACCTTTAATAGTTCAGCCAAACAAGCCTTAAACACCTATGACCATATGTTAGATGCCCGTTGGTTCGAGGGAGCAACATTTAATTTTGCTGAAAAATTATTAACTCGACGTGATGAACATCCTGCCTTGATCAGCGTTAATGAAGAGGGAGAACGCCAGGTTTTAAGTTATAAAGAACTGTATCAAGAAGTTGCTCGCTGTGCAGCTGGTTTAAAGCAGGTTGGTGTTGTTAAGGGGGATCGCGTTGCCGCCATCATGCCGAATGTCTCTTATACCATTATCGCCATGTTAGCGACTGCTTCAATCGGCGCTATCTGGTCTTCCTGTTCCCCTGATTTTGGTGCTCAGGCTGCTATAGATCGTTTAGGTCAAATAGAGCCCAAAGTTTTGTTCGTTTGTGATGGCCATCAATATCTGGGCAAAAAGCACGAAGCCACCAGCAAGATAATAGAAGTGAGTAAAGCGATTCCTTCACTGGTTAAAATAGTTGTTTGTCCCGTTATCCATACTGAAGCTAACTTTGACGCCCTTACCAAAGCGATCACTGTTGATAAGTTTGTTAAACCGGTTAAAGATTGTGAGTTTGCGGCACTCCCCTTCGCTCATCCGCTGTATATTCTCTTTTCATCAGGAACAACAGGTAAACCAAAATGCATCATGCATGGTGCCGGTGGAACCCTCTTGCAACATCTAAAAGAATTGGGCCTGCACACGGACATCAAGGCAGAGGACAACCTCTGTTTTTACACAACCTGTGGCTGGATGATGTGGAATTGGATGGTGTCGGTTTTAGCGCTTGGTGCAACACTGACGCTTTATGAAGGGGCTCCGACCTACCCAGATGCCAGTCGTCTGTTCCAATTAATTGAGAATGAAAAAATTACTGTCTTCGGTACAAGTGCCAAATTTATCTCAGCCGTAGAAAAAGCAGATACGAAGCCAAATCAACAATTTTCCTTAAAAACCCTGCGTACAATTCTCTCTACTGGCTCACCACTGTTGCCTAAAAACTATGATTTTGTCTATCAACAGGTTAAATCCGATGTGCAATTGAGCTCCATATCAGGCGGGACTGATATCGTTTCCTGCTTTGCATTGGGTAATCCAATTCTGCCTGTTTATCGCGGCGAATTACAATGTTTGGGGCTTGGCATGGCGGTTAAGGTTTTCAATGAACAGGGGAAACCAGTCAGTGAGGAGCGTGGAGAGTTAGTGTGCACCAAACCCTTTCCATCCATGCCAGTGGGTTTTTGGCAAGATCCAGATAAACAAGCTTATAAACGTGCTTATTTTGAGCGTTTTAACGACGTCTGGGCCCATGGTGACTTTGCCGAAGTGACCAAGCACCACGGTCTTATTATTTATGGTCGTTCCGATGCTGTATTAAATCCTGGTGGTGTACGCATAGGAACCGCTGAAATTTATCGTCAGGTAGAAAAAATTCCTGAAGTGGTCGACAGTGTAGTGATAGGTCAAGACTGGCAAGAAGATGTTCGTGTGGTGTTATTTGTTAAATTAAGAGAAGGCCTACAGTTAAATGACGAGTTGATTAATACCATTCGTCAAACCATACGCCATAATGCTTCTCCTCGCCACGTACCAGCCAAAATCCTGCAAGTGAACGATATACCACGCACGATGAGTGGTAAAACAGTGGAAGTCGCTGTACGACAAACAGTCCATGGGCAGACCATTAACAATCTCCAATCACTTGCCAATCCCGAAGCGTTAAACGATTTTAAAAATCGTCAGGAACTAGCTGACTAGCCTTGGATGGCGGGATGATTAATTCGACAGGATCAAAAAGCAGCCCCTGGCTTATCAGGGGCACTACAGCAACAATGACAAATTTAGTACGATTAAAGTAAAATATCGCCTCTAGAAAAAATTTTTACACATTATAGGCAATCTGATGTGGTATGAAGAACTCCTTATATCCCTAACATCCAAGGTATTTCATCATAAGAGAAAAGCAGCCCGCTATTTTATTGAAGAATTATTCCTTTTTTTAGACACCCTCTATCAACCACTACCTATTGAACTGTTATTAGGTGTTAATGAGAAAATGTACGCCAAATACAGTTTAAGACGCAATAACTCTGTTCATTTAGCTGCTTTTACACGAGATCTTTTAGGCCTTAGTATCCTTTACATCAAAATTACCGATGACCATCTTATTAAGAACAGTATCTTTACTGATTTTATTAACCAGGAAAGAATGGTTGCTGCCCTTAATTTTGGCAACGATAAACGATTCGCCAGAAAGGCGCCTTTAGCCAGGATTAATCTTATAGAACGCATTATTCTGAAAAATTTTACTGTCATAGACAGCTCAAACCCCTTACATAAAAATTCGTTAGAAGTTGATTTAGCCCATGTTTTAATGATTGTTACTCAAAGAAAATCGCATCAACTGATCGAGGCAATGCTCAATTCTTTTCAGCCTTTCATACCAATTTGTTACCCCTATATAGAGAAGAATGATAAATTCGGTCATTTTGTCATAGAACTGTACCGGTTAAAAAATCAGCTTGAAATGGAAGCAATAACAAAGGGATATGAAGCTGATCGGGAGAGTTCCTTCTCTTTTTTTGCTTTTGGCAATCCCTTGGAGCGAATCCACTCCATAGCGCCATCTAAATCCTCCTCCCCTATCAAAGCCTATGATCCCATGTTTTACGGCTGCCCATCAACATTGGAAACAGGAGGAAGAGCCCCCGCTACAACAACCCAGTTTTCCTTTTTTGCCATGGAGGCTGTTTTGACTAAATCACAACAGAAAGAGACAACCTTAGATGATAGGGAGTTACCAGACATGTCACCACCCCCCCCCTATCTCTCCCTGTTTGCCCCTTCTAAAGCCACCGAGAAAATTTATACAACGCGAAACAAGGATGAAGAGGGCAACGAAACCAGGCTAACCCCAAACCAAGAGTTATGATTTTCAGGTATTGCAATAAAGCACAGAAAACCAAGCTATCGGTATCTGGAAATAATCTTAAGTAATTTGGCGCTCATTGCTAAACACTTGAAAACTCTTTCCTAATTGACAATGGATTTGATGGCGCTCTACAGGATGATAATCTTTGGCGTTCATAATAGCCACTTGTACTTCAACGCTAGTATCTGCATGAATATTGTACTTCACGAACTCGATAATAGGATTTCCGAGATTATCCAACGTGAAATGCTTATCAGAGGCAGTAACTCGGTTATTGGCAATTAACATCAGCGCATGAGGCCTGAAGGATGCTTTAATATTAGCGGTTGGATTCTCTGTTTCACAATCCTTGAAGGATACTACAAAATTTATTTGTTTCCCTCCAACTACAGCATCTGCCACTTCAGCAAAAGTACTAAGCTCACTGGCATGTACTGAGAATGATAACAGCGCAAGAATTGACATTAATTGCTTTTTCATTAACACAGCTCCTTCATCCGATCAATAGTGAGAGTTGAGGTTGCCAATAAATTTAAGGCTTGTCAATTTAACCTCAATCTTTGATTCTTCTCCTATTATGAAAATCGGATCTATAATAAACAGGACTTACGAAAAAACATCGAGGTCCAGGCAAAATTTGATTTTAACATTGGAGTTCCAGGTAAGACCTGATAATCAAGCTAACACGTAGCCATATCTGTTAAAAGATAAAAAGAAAAATTTATAAGGAGATTTGGATGTGCGATCGTAAATGCTTTACCAATGGTGTGCTTTCGGGTGTAGTGGCTGGTATTGTCTTTGCCTTTTTTTTAATTCTTGGCGGTATGTCTGAAACCCTGGGCAGTATCATCGGCATGCCTACTAAACTAGGCGGGATGATGGTTCACTTTATAATCAGTATTATCGCGGGACTTGTCTTCGCTTTTGTCTTCGGCTGGCTAATCCATTCATGGTTTACTTCGATTTTCTGGGGACTCTTCTTTGGTATAGGCATGTGGATAATAGGTCCTATGACCCTGTTACCGACTTTATCTGCAGGTGACCCTTTGTTTGTAAAATGGAATCTTGCTGGTCTGCAAAGTAATATACAACCGTTAATTGGCCATTTGGTTTATGGTTTAGTTTTAGGCCTGGTTTATTGTTTTTTAAAGAAGGGAAAACTACATAAACTCAAAGTGCCTAAAAAACAAAAAGATTAAACCCTCAAAGAGGCAGAGACACGCTTTTAGTTTCTTTCACTAAAGAGATATTGTATGATACGCGCTTGCGCCGATTTGAAACTTCAGCTTGCGGGCGCTCAGTAATATGGTCTAGGCTCATTTTATTGTAAATACGGCTAAAGCGGGTAATTTCCCTCCTTGCCTCCGCATGCTGCAATACCCTTAGGTTGATGTAATGATAGAATTAAATGGATTAACCAAATCCTATGCAACGAACATTGCCTTGCGTGATATCAATTTATTCATTCAGGAAGGTGAGATTTTTGGCATCATAGGCAAAAGTGGTGCTGGAAAATCCACTTTATTACGCTCCATTAATCTACTGGAAAGACCGAGTAGTGGAGAAGTCATTGTTGATAATGAAAATATTACACACCTATCTATGCAGGGTTTGCGTAAAGCCCGCCACAAAATGGCAATGATTTTCCAGCATTTTAATTTACTCAATTCCAAAACGGTTTATGACAATATTGCACTGCCTATGCGCATCCAGGGAATAACCGAATCGGTTATCCATGAAAAAATTCACGAATTACTCCCTCTTGTTGAGCTTGAGGAAAAAATACATCATTATCCAGGACAGCTTAGCGGGGGACAAAAGCAGCGCGTTGCCATTGCGCGTGCCCTCAGCTGCTCACCTAAAATTCTTCTCTGTGATGAAGCAACATCTGCCCTCGATCCGGAAACAACCAATGCCATTCTTGAATTACTAAAGAAAATTAATACTTTGTACGGTATTACCATTGTATTAATTACTCATGAAATGGAAGTAGTAAAACGAATCTGCCATCGCCTCGCTGTCATGGAGGCTGGTGAGATTGTTGAAATAACCTCCTTGGCGAGCGTATTCAGTAATCCAGCCAGCCCAGCACGAAGCATGCTATATACTCAGTTAAGCCCGCAACTACCAACTTGCCTGCAGAGTTCACTATCCAGCGTAGCCAATAATAAACCCTTGTTACGCCTCTTTTTCCAGGGTGATAATGCGACTATTCCCTTTATTAGCAAAACCAGTCGTGAGCTGAATTTAGATATTAATATCCTCCTTGCTAATATTGACCAATTTGATGCGGTTACCTGCGGTGTGCTGATAGTCGAATTAGCCGCTAATCAGGCATTGCTGCAAAAATTTATCAAACGTTGCGAAGAATCTAATTTAACGGTGGAGATTTTAGGTTATGTCACTGACGATGTTTTATGATTTAATGGTGGCCAGTGGTGAAACGCTCTACATGGTGATTGTCAGCACTGTATTTGCCGTCTTACTAGGATTACCTTTAGGTACTCTTCTTTTCACCTCTGCAAAAATCAAACCCCACCCAGGGTTGCATCGCTTCATTGCTGCAATTATCAACATGAGTCGCTCCATCCCTTTTATTATCCTGCTTGTTGCCTTGATTCCAATTACCCGTTTTATTGTGGGGACCTCGATTGGTTTACATGCCGCCATGGTTCCACTTACGCTTGGCGCTACTCCTTTTTTTGCTCGTTTAGTGGATAACATCTATCAAAGTTTACCCAATGGTCTGATCGAAACTGGTTTTTCCATGGGGGCAAATACCTGGCAAATGATTCGTCATCTCTTGTTTCCAGAAGCTTTTCCTGCGTTAATTCATGCTGTCACTATTACTGCGATTACCTTGGTGAATTACTCCGCCATGGCAGGTACCGTAGGTGGAGGTGGTTTAGGTGATTTGGCAATTCGTTACGGTTATCAACGTTTTAATGTGAGTGTCATGTTAGCAACCGTCTTTATTTTGGTATTAATTGTCCAATTACTCCAAATGGGTGGCGATCGTTTAGCACGCCGATTTTCGCACAATTAGATAGGGTAGAAATTTAGGAGTCATCATGCGTTTTTTTAGTATCTTAGTTTTGTTAGTCAGCTTAGTGGCATGCCATAAACCCTCACCCAATACCCTAACCATCGGCACTATTGCAGGTCCCGAAACTGATTTGGTTGAAACAGCAAAAGAGGTAGCCGAGCAAAAATACGGCTTAACCATTAAAATTGTCGAATTTAACGACTATAATTTACCCAATGAAGCCTTACAAGACGGAAGCCTGGATGCCAATGTTTACCAACATTTACCTTATTTACAAGCCGCTAACAAAGCACATGGCTATGATCTCGAAGCAATAGGTAAAACCTTTGTTTACCCCACAGGGGTTTACAGCAAAAAAATCAAAAAACTAAACCAGTTACCCGATAAAGCCACCATTGCTATTCCTAATGATCCGAGCAATGAAGCGAGGGCTTTATTACTACTGCAAAAAGCCGGTTTAATTACCCTGAAAAAAACAGACTTGGCTAGTGTCGCTGATATTGCCAGCAATCCCAAACACCTCGCCATTAAAGAATTGGATGCAGCTCAATTACCACGTATTTTAGACGATGTGGATGCAGCAGTTATCAATACCACCTTTGCAATTCCAGCAGGTCTCAGTCCTTCCCGCGATGCAATCTATGTCGAAGGAAAAGATTCCCCCTATGCCAATTTAATTGTGATTCGTCGTGACAGTCCTAAAAAGGCTCAACTTGAAGAGTTTGTTAAAGCAATGAACTCCAAGGAAGTAACGAATAAAGCGCAAGAGCTTTTTGGTGACGCTGCAATACCAGCCTGGTAACCTCCTGCATTCGCGGAAGCAGCTTTGTACTGCGCTGGTTCCGCGAATCCACTCTTAACTATTAAAACAAAAATAAGATACTTTACCCCCGGCATTCTATATATGTTAAGAAAAAGTTAAGAAGAATCGGCTTAATCCTATTTTAATTATTTAGGTGTTATACTTTTCTTATCTGACTACTACCTTAACAGAGATAGACATTATGGCTGACCCTACAAATATTAAGACCAGAGGGCAAAAAATCAAAAATGCATTCACTCTGGGAGCAATGAGCACTGAACAGCAGGTTGCTTATTGGGATGAACACAGAAAAAGCGTGGGTATTGAGGGCGGTATCACGGCTCGCACTACTATGGAAAATTACTCATCAAAAAGGCTTAAAGATCTGAGTGATTTTGATAAAATAGTCGATGGCGATAAAAAACCCCTTAAGACCACAACACCAGATGGCAAATCAATTACTGAAAAATTTGGATCGGATCCAGATCTTGTTAATGGTATAAAAGAAGTATTTGCCAAAACCCCAGCCACTGATAAAGCGATTAGTGATTTTACCAAAGATGTCACTAACTTGCATACGTTAGTGATGGCAAATCCTCCTCAATACAGTGCTGCCGGAATAGCCAATGTTTTACAAGAAAAGAAATCTGACGCATTGGCAGCAATCAAGGCCCAACAAGCGAAAGAGCTTGAACGGCTCAATGATAAATTTGCGCCTGCTAATCCCCCTGCTCGTAATGAATTTCGCGAAAAAATAAAAGCTGCCATGGGACCAGGCACCACCGAAGAACAGGTGAACAAAGTTAAGGATGATATGGTTAATGCGACGAAAGCATCCCATGCCTCACAAATAAAACGGGCTGAGGCGGAGTTTAACTACAGCATTAAAAAATTTTATTCGGCTATGCAAAAGGAATTCGATCGTATTGCATTACTCGGTGATCGCTATGAGCGCGATAAACAAATGAGGGCAGCAATTGATACGCTGGCTGCGCAACGAGCAGCCAACGAACCGCGTCGATCGACCACTGTTTCAATTCAAGCCGATCAATCAACCGCGATTTTGAGAGGGATTAAAGTTCAGGATTTAGACACAATCAATACTTTAACTGGCAGGCCTCTTACCAAAAATACGGATGGTTCCTATTCAATGAAACTATCTAAGGATTGGATTTTCTTTGATCGTAAAGCCCGCGATGTAACAAAGAGTGTTGAAAAGGATTTAGCCAGTCTCGCGCATACTATCAAAGCGACGGGTGCCGAAACGATTACCATGGAACTCACTGCAGCAGATCCTGATAAAGCAAAAGAATTAGGGAAAAAAGCTTACGAAGCCGCTATTAAGGCAGGTTTTGAGCCGAGAGATATCAATATCGTAGTCAATGGTAAATCGCTTACCGAAAAATATGAAAAAGGAAAGCTCAAAGAAGAAGATAAATTGTTTGACGATGAACCCAGTCGGTTGCGAAAAGCTAAAAATGAAGCCACTAAAATTGCCCAGGAACGTGAAGGACGAGTCTTTAACTCACCGGGCGCTAAAACAGAATCAGTCAGCATCAAGCAAAAACTCCAGGAAATGCGGACTACGCCTCCACCACCAACAGGTTCTACGGCACCTAGTCTTGGAGGCGGTACTATTTAACCCCACACACTCTGATTACCTCTTGCAGCCAATGTTTAAAAAATTCCACTGTCCCTGACAGTGGAATTCTGTTATTTTTATTAGAAAATTCAGAGGATTATTACTGGATTTTTACTCCTGGTACTTGAGTAGATAAAACACTGAAGTCTGGAGCGCCTTGCCAAGAGGTTAAAGATCCACAACCCAAAATGTTGTTATGGAATTCAATAGACCTCTTGCATAACTGCGTATTTTGTTTTTGCGCAAAGCATAAACGTTTCAAGAAGCAGAGTTTACAAGTCGTCAATGAACACTGCATAACGTTGCAACGCAGCAATGGAAGCAAAGAACAGTTATGCAAGAGGTCTAATACAGCCCAGTAAAGGAGGACAACCATGAGTACTCAACGTTTTGATGATTTTGAGATAGGGCTTGAAGAAAGTATTAACTCAACGGAAATGAGCACTGAAACTCATCTAAGTACCAAATTGGAACGACGCCGGCGTATTGAAGACATTTTTGAACAAAAACGTTTGCGCGAAGAGTTGGGCGAATTCGATCTGGCTTAAGGCTGATTGAAACATGGTGCTAGCTTGAGTGCCTAAGCGTTGCTTTTCGGATATCATCGCGGAGCATATTCACTAATCTGTGAGCAGCAAGGTATAGAAAATCAAAGTTTAGGTACTTAGATAGTGTCATTAACCTTTAAGTTTTACTGTCAAAAGCAGAAGCATTTGCATAGATATCGAACCGAACTGTTTTGCCTGCGATACTGCTAGTCGGTGGCAACAGGGCAGGCAAATGCTGCGGCCATTTAACGACTACTCGTTTAAGAGCCTTGGTTTTGGCTAACGCTAAAAGCGCTAATGAATCTTCATCAGTACCAATTAGCTGTTGCAAAGCTTGCATGTCTTTCTTGACCAGTGCCGCTTTTTGCCGTTGTGGATGCATGGGATCCATATAAATAACTTCTGGGTAGGCATTCAAAGGCAAATCTTGTAAATAATGAAGCGCATCACCGTGTTTTACTTTGAGTTTCAAGCGCTCTTTGGAATGCTCATCACGGCGCATCAACGCATCAGCAAGTAAGACAGCCATTATCGGCTGACGCTCTATCATAAGCACTTCCGCACCGAAACTGGCGAGTACAGCAGCGTCTCTCCCCCACCCAGCCGTTACGTCAATAATTCGCGTCCCTGGACCCGGTTTGCAAGCACGTACCAATCCCTGTTTTTTCCCCGCATCACGGCGTTTTTGCCAGGTCGACGTGGTAAAATCCGCATACAAGGGTGAAAAAGCAGGAATTTTAAGAACCAATCTCTCGCTGGTCACTAACAATTGCCTGGCAGCTTGATTATTTATCTCGAGTCCCAATTGTACAGCAAGCTGTTCTGCTTCCTCCTCCAGCGCTTCATTTTCGTAGCCAATTGCCAACTGATCATTCATGGTGCTAATAACTGCTCGACACATTGCGCAAGCGAATTAAAAACAGGGACATGGGAATAGGCTTGTAAAGCAATTCTATCGGTCATTGGTGAAAAAACCAGCAGTGGTTTTGCGCCTACAGCTTCTGCGGCCTGAATATCAGATACTCTGTCTCCAATAAAGGGCGTATCAATCAAAGTACACTCTAATTTTCTTGCTAATGCATATAACATCCCTGGATTTGGTTTGCGACAAAAACAACCTTGATCGGGCATGTGGATACAATACTCTATTGCTTCAATTTCTCCTCCTGCAGCACGTACATGTTGCAAGAGTTTTTCATGAATAGCAGCAAGGGCTTCCTCATTATAATAACCACGGGAAACACCCGATTGATTCGTAGCAACACCAATACGATACCCGGCCTTGGTTAAAGCGGCGATCGCCTCAACACTACCAGGTAAAAAGATAAACTCATCAACTGATTTAATATAGTGAAGAGAGTCCTGGTTAATTACGCCATCTCTGTCTAACAGAACTACTTTCGAAAGAAGTCTATTCATAAGTCAATTTGTAAGAGAGAAATATCTGCAACGCCTTGTAACAGTGTTTGCAAACGAGCCAATAAACTCAACCGATTCATTTTAACGTCTTTATTATCAACCATCACCATGACATGTTCAAAAAAAGCGTCTACTGGTTCGCGTAAACTGGCAAGCTGAGTAAGAATATGCCCATAATCACCTGTTGCGTAAAGAGGCTGCACAATAGTTTCCATTGCATGTAAATGCGTATAAAGTGCCTTTTCAGCGCCTTCTTCCAACAACGCTTCATCAATAGCTGAAAAGCCACTTTGCTCCGCTTGCTGTAACAAATTATTTACGCGTTTACAGGCTGCTGATAAAACAACTGCTTCCGGTTGTCTAGTAAAGACTGCCAGCGCTTTAATCCGTTTATCAAAGTCATACAACCAATCCTCTTGACGGGCACGAACCGCGTGGACCAGATCAATACCCAAATTGTGGCTCTGATAATAAGACTGCATCCGTTCCAATATAAAGGGCTGCAGTTCTGCCAAAGAGACGTTTGCTTCTGCCGGCAAGGTATCAGCATACATTGTCACTGTTTTTTCTATTAACTCAGACAAACGAAGTTTTACTGGCGTAGCAAGCAACAACCGTACAACTGCGAGTGCGTGACGACGTAACTTAAATGGATCCTTAACCCCAGAAGGTTTTTGACCAATAGCAAAAATACCAACCAAAGTATCCAATCGTTCAACCAGGGATAAGGCCAGTCCCAAATCGGTTTTAGGTAATTGATCCGCTGCAAACCGAGGCATATACTGCTCATTCAAGGCAATTGCCACGTCCTCTGTTTCCTTGTCATGATGGGCATAATAATACCCCATCAAACCTTGTAACTCAGGAAATTCCCCGACCATCCCAGTCAAGAGATCACATTTACTTAATTCTGCTGCTCGCTGGGCTTCCTTTTCATTTAATCGAAGTGGCGAAGCCAGGTAAGTCATTAAACCTTGCATACGTTTGGTTTTATCATACAGGCTACCTAAACGTGCCTGAAAAACAACTTTCTTAGTGGCCTCAATATGATCGCTCAACGCCCGCTCTTTATCCTTGCGAAAGAAGAAAGCGGCATCACTTAACCTGGCACGCATGACTTTCTCATTACCGTTGATAACCTGCTTGGGGTTGGTACTGCGAATGTTACTAACTGTAATGAAATTTGCCAGCAATTTTCCACTGCTATTTTGTAAAGCAAAACATTTTTGATGTGACTGCATGGATGCAATCAAGGCTTCTGCAGGTACCTCCAGAAAATCCTGATCAAAGCTGGCATTCAATGCTTGCGGCCATTCAACAATTGAGGTGACTTCATCAAGCAACTCATCTGGCATGATTGCTTGCGCACCCTGTTCTTTGGCAAGTTGTTCTACTTGTTTAACAATCAATGCCCGACGCTTACTAAAATCAGCAATCACAAACGCCTCTTGTAATAATGCTTCATAATCTTGTGGTTTTTTTATTTCTATTGCTTGCGGGTGATGAAAACGGTGGCCATAGCTATGACATCCAGTCTTTACCCCTAAAATATCACAAGCTATTACTTCATTTCCGAACAGCATAACCGCCCAGTGGACTGGCCGCGCAAATTCAACATCACCATTCCCCCAACGCATGGGTTTAGCAATGGGTAAAGTTGCTAATACCTGGTTAATCATCGTGGGCAATAATTCACTTGTTTTTGCCCCCTTAACAGTAGATTCATGAACCAGCCATTCACCTTTATCCGTTTTAATGGAGACTAAATCACGTACATCTACACCACAAGATTTAGCAAAACCTAATAAGGCTGCTGTAGGTTTACCCTCTGTATCATAAGCAGCGGCCAGAGCAGGACCACGTCGAGATATAATTTGGCTAGGCTGTTCATCTTGCAAGCCAGACACTAGAAAAGCCAAACGTCTTGGTGTTGCGAAAGACTTTATCCCAGCGTGATGAATCTTTGCTTTTTCCAACAGGGCTAAAAAATTATTTGCCAAAGCATCAGCTAAAGGCCAAACAGCCGCAGAAGGAAGCTCTTCACAACCTAATTCAAATAAAAAATCATTTGCCATCACACACCTTTTGCATAGGGAATCCTAGCGCCTCGCGCGCCTCATAATAAGCTTGTGCCACTGATCGGGATAAATGGCGTACTCGTAAAATATAGCGCTGCCTTTCCGTTACAGAAATCGCTCGTCGTGCATCTAACAAGTTAAAGGCATGAGACGCTTTAATGACCATTTCATACGCCGGTAAAGGCAGATTCAAAGCAACCAGCTTTTCTGCCTCCCCTTCGTAGTAATCAAACTGTTTAAACAAAGCATCCACATTGGCGTATTCGAAATTGTAAGCTGACATTTCAACTTCGTTTTGATGAAACACATCACCATAGGTGACTACACCCTGTGCTGTTTCACACCAAGGCAAATCGAACATATTATCCACGCCTAACAGATACATGGCCAATCGCTCAAGGCCATAAGTCAATTCACCTGTAATTGGTTTACATACTAAACCACCCACTTGTTGAAAATAGGTGAACTGCGATACCTCCATACCATTTTGCCACACTTCCCAGCCTAGTCCCCAGGCCCCCAACGTAGGTGATTCCCAATTATCTTCGACAAAACGAAGATCATCTGCCAACGGATCAACACCCAAGGCACGTAGAGAGTTCAAGTACTTTTCTTGTATATCGAGGGGAGATGGTTTCAAAATTACCTGAAACTGATAATAATGCTGGCCCCGGTTAGGGTTTTCCCCGTAGCGCCCATCAGTTGGTCGTCGCGAAGGTTGCACATAGGCTACTGACCATGGTTCAGGGCCTATCGCTCGTAAAAAAGTAGCCGGGTGAAAAGTCCCAGCCCCTACTTCCATATCCAAAGGTTGTAATAATACACAGCCTTCTGCAGCCCAAAATTGCTGCAGGGCTAATATAATATCCTGGAAAGTACTGGGTTTTGTCATGTTTGTCTCAAAATAACGAGTAAAGCTCTTTATGAATGGCAAGATACTATCATTCTTTCCGTTCACACCAGAAGGAATAAGTAGACTTCTTTCGAAACTTGCTGCATTGAAGGCAGAAAAAGAAAACACGGAGCTCGGAACCCTGGTATGCAGGATTCGAGCGCCACATCGAATTCAGTCGTATTTCGAAAGATAATCCAAGGACTAAGCCTATTACATATCCCATTATAACAGGCTTAGTCAGTATCTGCTTTAGCGGCAGTTCTCTTGCTAATTATCCTTAACGCAATGACTCTGTTTTACTAACCAGAGAATTCAACCGGTTTATTGATTGGAAGCTGCTTTCTTAATCAATTCTTGCAAGGCTTCTTCCCCGGCAGCACCTGGAATAAATGATGGCGCGCTGCCTTCTTTGAATTTACCGGCTGGCGTAGCAGCAACAATAAATGCTGGTGTACCCATCAAACGCAATTTTTCTGCAAGCTCACGATTAGCATTTAAAGCATCAGTCACTGCTTTACTGTTCATATCTGTTTTAAGTTTTGCCATATTCAGACCGAGTGATTTTGCAGTACTCAATATCAGTTCTTCATTCAAACGCTTTTCTTGCTTGAGTAAAGCATCATGCATCGCTTGATATTTTCCTTGCATGCCAGCTGCCAACGCTGCTCTGGATGCTAATTCGGAACTTTTACCGAAAATAGGAAACTCTTTATAAACAATACGGAGATTATTGTCTTTCTTGACTAAATCACTAAGTACAGATGCCATTTTCTTGCAATGAATGCATTGGTAATCAAAAAATTCAACCAGGGTTACGTTACCTTTTGGATTGCCGGCAACAGCCATACTATCATTAAACAATTGACTGGCATTATCTTTAATCGCCGCCTGTGCTTGCTGTTGCATGGTTTGCTGCTGCTTTTGCTGCAACGCTTGGGAAGCTTCTATTAACACTTCAGGATTATTCACTAGATAATCATGGACTACTTTTTCAATCGCTTTTTTTTGCGCGTCAGTCATAGTATCAGTATCGGCAGCCATTACTACCGGCGAGTTCATTGCTGTGATCAATGCGCCCGCTGCTAATAAACTTGTAAATTTCACACCTTTCCCCTTATTGATGATTAGATTGTCAGACCTACGTAGGCTGAATTTCGAAAATCGAACTCAGATTGGTTAGGACTATCCTTTATTTTGACAACAGAAACGTAGCACCAGCTTACGCTAAATTCAATAGACTTTTTTTCGAAACTGGGTTGTAGCGGCCTATTGCTTCATCATTATCCCTGGATCTTGTATAAGTACGATGCATTTTATAAGATAACGTTCAAACAGAAACCTGTTTTTTGTATCGAATCCACGTTACTTAAAAGGGCATGCAATCCTCAAGTATGGTCAAATTGGCATAGGCTAAAACCAGCCATTTGCTGCCTTCCTCTGCAAATTTTATTTGCACCCGTGTTTGAGCACCGCTGCCCTCAACAGCAAGCACTACTCCCTGGCCAAATTTAGCATGGGTTACATTTTGACCAAGCTTTAAGCCTGCTTCTTTAGCAACCGCAGAAGCTAAGTTTTTTGGCGATACTGGCATTTGCATACGTGATTTGACACGGACTTCATCCACCAATCCTTCTGGTAATTCCCGTAAAAAACGTGAGGGTCGATGGTACTCTTCCCGCCCATATTGACGGCGAACTTCGGCATATGACAGGACTAATTTCTCCATCGCTCGCGTCATACCCACATAACACAAGCGACGCTCCTCTTCTAAACGGCCAGGCTCCTCTACAGACTGTCTTCCGGGGAAGACCCCTTCTTCCATACCAACCAAGAAAACTAATGGGAATTCCAAACCTTTAGCGGCATGCAAGGTCATCAGATGCACATAACGTTCATGCTCCTCAGCCTGCATCTCGCCTGCTTCCAAAGAAGCATGAGCCAGGAAGGCAACCAATAAAGGCAATTCTTCCTCAGCATCTTGTTCATAACGAAACTGTTTGGCTGCATTGATCAATTCTTGCAAGTTGTCCAAACGCGATTCTGATTTATCACCCTTTATTTTTGCAAAGTGCGCATACAAACCACTAAGTTCAATGACGGCCTCGATTTGACCATCTAACTCCATAGAGAGAGTATGGGTCTGCAGTTTTTCAATGAGTGCCATAAAATTAGCTAAGGCGGAAGCAGCTCGTTGCGGCAAAAACTCTTTTTGTAAGAGAAGCTTGGCCGAGCGCCATAACGAAATCTGTTCTGTTTTCGCTTGCTGACGCAACTCTTCCAGCGTTTTTTCGCCGATACCGCGGGTAGGAAAATTCACAATGCGTTCAAATGCTGTATCATCATCACAATTAGCCAGGAGACGCAGGTAAGCCAGTGTATCTTTTACCTCTGCCCGTTCAAAAAAACGTACACCACCATGAATACGATAAGCAATACCGGCACGCAATAACGCTTCTTCTATAACACGTGATTGAGCATTGGAACGATACAAAACTGCAATTTCATGAGCACCGCGCCCCTGATTAATTTCCATAGTAATGCGTTCACTGACAAAACGCGCTTCTTCCAATTCATTGAAAGCACTATAGACAACAATCTTTTCGCCAGCAGCACCAGCAGTCCACAAACGTTTACCCATGCGTGAATTATTGTTGGTAATCAATGCATTGGCAGCATCGAGAATGGTCGCTGTTGAACGATAATTTTGTTCCAGTTTAATAATTTGGGTGCCTTTAAAATCGTGCGAAAATTGCTCAATATTTTCTACCTTGGCACCACGCCAACCATAGATAGATTGATCATCATCACCTACAGCCATTACCGCCGTATGTTCACCTGCAAGTAAGCGAATCCAAGCGTACTGTATTGTATTAGAATCTTGAAATTCATCCACCAAAATAGCCTGGAACCGTTGGCGGTAATGAGCCAAGAGATCAGCGTTATCGCGCAATAATTCATGGGTACGTAACAATAACTCAGCAAAATCAATCACTCCGGCAGTCTGACATGCTTGTTCATAAGCCTTGTAAATCTGGATTAGCGTGCGAGTTGGACCATAAGGCAGTGCATTAATATGCTGCGGCCTTAAACCTTCATCTTTTTTACTATTAATAAACGCTTGGGCTTGTTTTACCGGCCACTGCTCATCATCGAGATTCAAAGCAGCAATAACCCGCTTAATAATACGCGCCTGATCTTCACTATCCAGAATGTGAAATTGTTCAGGTAATTTAGCTGCCTGGTAATGCCGACGCAGTAAACGGTGGCATAAGCCATGAAAAGTACCGACCCAAAGTCCCAACAAGGGTGTTTCAAGCATGGCGTTTAGTCGTGCCTTCATCTCACCGGCTGCTTTATTGGTAAAAGTTACCGCCAGAATCGCATGCGGAGATAATTGCTCTTGCTCAATAAGCCAGGCAATACGACTAACCAGGACTTGTGTCTTACCACTCCCTGCACCAGCCAAAACAAGGATATTGCCTAAAGGCGCAGTCACCGCTTCACGCTGTTTCTCATTTAATCCATCAAGCAGTGCTTTCATTAATCCCCTCTTGTAGACGCATTAGATTTCAAAAAAAGTATTATCTTAAATTTAGCAGTCAAAGACAAAGTTTTGCTATGCTAATTTTATCCGGTTCACAGGGTCAGGAATTACAAAAACGCCGAGGCCGAGGAAAAATTTGATTTTAACCAGGGAGTTTAGGCTGACTAAATGACCGAATTAAAATCAAATTTTAACGAAGAGATCGGATTTTTTCGTAAGTCCTGAGAGTATCTTTTCAATATCCCTGTGCAAGTATAAGATGATATTAAAAATTAGCGAGCCTATTATGCATACTCTCTATCCTCCCATTAAGCCTTACAAATGCAGCGAATTGCCGGTTAGTGAACCCCATGTACTTTATGTGGAAGAAACCGGTAACCCAAATGGTTTACCAGTGCTCGTGCTACATCCGGGTCCAGGGGCCGAGGGAGCCAATCATCTACGTCGTTTTTTTGATCCGCAAATTTATCGCATCGTCTTATTTGATCAGCGTGGTTGCGGACGCTCAACGCCCCATGCTGAATTTAAGAATAATAACACGCAAAATTTGCTTGATGACATCGATACCATTCGCGATTACTTAAACATAACACGCTTTGTATTATTTGGTGGGGGTTGGGGTTCACTGCTGGCTTTGCTCTATGCTCAATTATATCCGCAGCAGGTACACGCCTTGCTATTACATCATGTTTTTTTAGGCCGACAACGGGATATAGATTGGTTTTACCGTCAAGGTGCAAATCTAATCTATCCGGATTATTGGCAAGAATTCATTAGCCTTGTACCCTTGGAAGAGCAAAATCACCTTACTCATTATTATGCCAGATGCCTGCAAGGCGACAATGAAGTCGCTCGTATGGCTGCTGCCAAACACTGGGCATTATGGCAAGCACGCTGCAGTAGTTTACAACCGCATGCGAACGTTATTGAACACTATAGCGAACCCCATTTTGCTCTGGCACTTGCCACCCTGGAGTCGTATTTTATTAATAATCACTTTTTTATTGAAGAAAATCAGGTTCTGGCTAATGTGCATAAAATTAGACATCTGCCTGCTTATCTTATTCACGGTCGTTACGATATGATATGTCCATTGGCAGGGGCTTGGGAATTACATCAAGCCCTGCCTGCTTCAAATTTAAGAATAGTGAGAGAAGCAGGCCATTCGGATCAAGAAACAGGGATTATTGATGCTCTAATTGCCGCCGGCAAAGAAATTTCTCGTCAAGGTTTGGATGTATGTTAGTTGTAGTACAACGGGTTAGTGAAGCAAAAGTCGTTATTAATGACCAGATTATGGGCGAGATTGCTCAAGGCTTATTGATTCTTTGTGGTTTTGAACAGGCTGATGAAGAATCTACCCTGCTTCGTATGCTGGAAAAATGCCTTAATTATCGCATTTTTAGTGATGAGCAAGGCAAAATGAATTTAAGCCTCAAGGAGATAGGAGGTGGTTTATTATTAGTACCTCAATTTACCTTAGTAGCAGACACAAAGAAAGGTTTACGCCCCAGCTTTTCTAAAGCAGCAACACCAGAAACAGGACGATTACTATTTAATCAACTCCTGCATTTTGCTTTTAAAATGCATCCGAAGGTAGCCAGTGGTCAGTTTGGTGCTGATATGCAAGTTCATCTTTGTAACGATGGTCCAGTCACTTTTTTACTGCAATTTTAGGGTCTGTTGGCAGGTCTACTATCATGGCCGAAAAGCATTGATTTACGAGCATCGCAACGCAGTTTATAGGGTAGTCAATGAACAGCGACGTAGCAAATCAATGCTTTTCCACTCCGTCAATAAACTCTAAAATTAACATCAAGATGCGAGTATTCCTTTGATTTGTCTGCCAGGAATCGTTTTCAAGACACAGAAAGTGTTGTAACATCAACTCTCGCAATCAAAAATTAAAATAATCATGCGCTTAATTGGTATCTTCGCGACCTTGATCAGCTCGTTCATTTTATCTGCCTGTGTACACAAAGGTCCAAATCCTGACGATCCTTACGAGCCGCTTAACCGCGAAATACACAAATTTAATATGGCGTTTGATGCAACCTTTTTAAAACCCCCAGCAAAATTTTATAAAGCCGTTTTACCTCCACTGGTGCGACTGGGCATCAATAATGCCTACAATAATGTGGCAATGCTTCCGACCGTCGCGAATGATGTACTCCAGGCTGACTGGCGCTATACGGTCAAGGATAGCTGGCGCTTTTTGATCAACTCCACCATCGGCGTGGTGGGTATTTTTGATGTAGCGGATAAACGCTTTGGTTTGCCGCCGCACTATAATGATTTAGGGTTAACTTTTGCCAAATGGGGCGATAAAAAGTCCCCCTACATTGTGATTCCTTTCCTGGGACCCAGTACCATCCGTGATGGCATGGGTATGGTCTTCGATTATACGGTGTTTACTCCCTATCCCTATCTTTTTAGTGATGGGATTATCTATGCATTAGCTGGACTGAGGTATGTCGATCTACGCTCGCAATTCCTTGAGAATGAGCGTTTAATGGACCAAGCCTTGGATAAATATGCCTTTATCCGTGATGCCTATTTGCAGCACCGTCATTTCCGCATCACCGGTGAACAAGATAATGGTTCTCTCTATGTTGATGAGAATGAGGAAGGCGGGGAAGATTATATTGATGACGAAGAAGAGTCAGCCCCGGCTGCATCTAAACCAGAATCTAAAAAACAATAGCCATGCTGCACATAGCACTCTACCAGCCTGAAATTCCACCCAATACAGGTAACATCATTCGTCTGTGCGCTAACAGCGGCGCACAGCTTCATCTCATTCATCCATTAGGATTTGAGTTGGATGACAAGCGCATGCGACGTGCTGGTCTGGATTATCACGAATGGGCCAATATAATCCACTATCCTGATGAGCAATGCTTTATAGAAAAAAATCAACAGCGTCGGATCTTCGCCTGTACAACTAAAAGTCAAAAAAATTATAGTACAGTCGACTATCAAGATGAGGATCTTTTACTTTTTGGACCTGAAACAAGAGGCTTACCGGCCGATTTAAGAGAGCGCTATACAGCCATCCGCATTCCAATGTGTGCGAACAGCCGAAGTTTAAATTTATCTAATTCTGTGGCGATTATTCTTTTTGAAGCTTGGCGCCAATTGCAGTTTGAGGGTAGCGTTTAAGCTAGAGGAGGAAACCTCTCTCCTCTAATAAGCTGGCAACCTAAGAAGAAACTAAAGTAGCCAAGCAACGCATATAATCCCCCGCAATATCTAACCCGGTTTCCGCTTCTATTTCTTTAATACAGGTAGGACTTGTAACATTAATTTCGGTTAAATAATCACCTATCACATCGATTCCAACAAAATATAATCCCTTGGCTTTCAGTGTTGGCGCAATTTGCTGGCAAAGCCAACGATCCCGGTCTGTAATCGCTACAACCTTACCGTGAGCGCCTGCAGCAAGATTGCCACGTAACTCCCCTTTCGCAGGAATACGTGCCAGTGCATACGGCACAGGTTCACCATTAATCAGTATGATGCGCTTATCACCCGCGGTAATAATTTCCGGAATGTATTGCTGTGCCATCACGCTAATCTGTTGCCCCTTAGTCAACACCTCCAGTATCACCGATAAATTATGAGCTTTCTCATTAACATGAAAAACTGAACTCCCTCCCATGCCTTCAAGGGGTTTAAAAATAACATTGCGATGCTCATGCCAGAAAGCACGTAAGCGATCCATATCCCGGCTAACTAAGGTGGGCGGACAGCATTGCGGAAAATTGAGGGTAAAAAATTTTTCATTGGCGTCACGTAAACTTTGCGGTTTATTGGCTACCAAAACCCCTTCCTGCTCCGCTAAATCGAGCGCATAGGTTGCATAAATGTATTCCATATCAAAGGGCGGATCTTTACGCATCAGGATAATGTCAAACTCGGCTAAAGCACACTCACCCAAAAAAGTGCTTTCTGCCCAATTCGTACTGGTTTCATCTCCGACTTTAATGGTAGACATTTGTCCATAGGCACGCCCACCCTGACAATACAAATCGGCAAGAGTAAAATAAACACAAGACCAACCCAGGGCTTGTGCACTTTTAAGCATAGCAATGGTTGAATCTTTATAAGGCTTTAATTTGTGCAAAGGATCCATCAGCACAGCAAGTTTCATGTCTACTCCCCTCCGACCGCTGCAATTTCCCTTGCTGCAGCAAGAGCAGCAAGACGCGCTATAACGCCGTACGCGTAAAACCGGTTAGGGCAATCAACTACCGCCAAATCATTACGTGGCATATTACACGCTTGGGCAAACGCTAAAGGTTCAAAATGCATACCGGGTGCATTCAGATTTTCATTCGTTCCTCGCCCTTGATGGACACGATAAAAACCGCCTACTACAAATTGGCCAATCATATAAACAACAGGTTCTGCTACTGCGCCATCCGGCATGGTTTCAAAAGTGTATACGCCTTCCTGAATCATTACACGGTCTACTTTTCGACTCCCTTTACTGACAGCCATACGGGTACGTTGCTTGCGATTCAGCTGGCGTAATTCCTCTGCATCATGCACCATCATTACACTCATTCCATAGGTACCATTATCTGCCTTGACGACTAGGAAAGGCTTTTCTGAAATTTCATAAGTGGCGTATTTATCTTTGATCAAAGCGAGCAATTTATCAGCTTGTTCAGCTAAATCATCCACCCCTTCCTGAGCCATGAAATCGACACCATCCACCGCAGAAAAATAGGGATTAATAAACCAGGAATCAATATTTACTAATTGCGCAAACTCCGTAGCGACCTGATCAAAAAAATGGAAATGACTGGATTTTAGTCTTGAGGACCAGCCCAATTTTGCAGTTGGTCTTATCGCTTGCTTTATGCCTTGTAAAATTTCCGGTATTCCTGAGGATAAATCATTATTTAACAATAACATGCAAGGATTAAAATCAGCTAACTCAACTCGGTCGCCACGTCGGTGTATGGGTTCAATGAGCAAGCTTATCCCCTCATCAGTACGCATTTCGGTAGGGGATGTTAATTCCGGATCCAAACTGCCTATACGTACTATAAAACCTGCTTTCATAAAAATATCACGCAAGACAGCGAGACTCTGTAAATAAAAGCGATTACGGGTATGGCTCTCCGGTAGCAACAAAATTTTTTTACAAGTAGGCAGGTAGTCATCCAAGACGGATTGGGCAGCCTGGACACACAAAGGCAGAAAATCACGATTCAGGTTATTAAAACCCGCAGGAAATAAATTGGTATCTACTGGTGCCAATTTAAACCCTGCATGGCGCAAATCCACTGAAGAAGTTAGTGGCGGCGGTGTTTCCCGCCATTTTTGCCGGAACCATGTTTCGATTGTCGCCACCTGATTCAAGATAACTTTTTCTACATGATGTAAAGGGCCGTAATGGGCTGTAGTCAAATGAGGTACAGGAACATCCTCAGCTTGCATGCTCTCTCCCGTGATAAATTATCAAAAGATGGTAACCCAGGTTAAAGACTGAATCAAAGGATGAAAACTATTCTTAATCCAGCAGAACAATCTAAACACCCAGATATCACTCTGATTTTATCCGCGTTATAATTGTTCTTTTCTATAAGTGCCAGGGCTGTTTGAGGGACGTATCCGATGTATTGACACCGTTTTCCTCATTCCAATGATCCGCTTATGGTTGATGGTTTCTAATTCTCAACAGGATTTTTAATGAATGAGGATGAAGCGTGAGTCACTCTAAAACTTTATTGGCAATCCTTCTGTTAATAATACTGGGTTTTATCTGGGGCTCAGGTTATAGCTTGGCTAAATATGCAATGACTCACGGCGTGCCGCCCTTAGGTTATGCATTTTGGCAAGCATTGGGGCCAGCCCTGTTATTATTACTGACCAGTTTTATCACCCAAAATAACGCGTTACTCCAACCCGGAAATTGGCCCTTTTTCCTTGTATGCGGTTTGGTAGGTATTGCAATACCCAATACCAATATGTACTTCATCGCACCTCATATTCCAGCAGGCTTACTGGCAGTTTTGGTGAACACTGTTCCCCTATTGGTTTATCCCCTGGCTTTGGCGGCTGGTCAGGAACGTTTTGATGTATGGCGCATCCTTGCCCTTCTATTAGGTATGACAGGTATTTTGCTTATCATTGCTCCAGACAATGGGCATTTATTCTCAAGCTGGACTTTACTTGCTTTAATTAGCCCACTGTGTTTTGCACTTTGTTCGATTTATATTGCCGCCTATCAACCCGAAAAATTAAACGCCTTACAAGCTGCCAGCGGCATGTTACTCGCCGCATCGCTGTTGTTAACCCCCATGGTCATCCAACAACAGGCATTTTATCCTCTCAGCATGCCTTTCACGACAGCCAAACAAGTCGTTCTGTTAGAAATCATACTATCCAGCCTCGGTTATATACTTTTTTTCCAACTCGTTCGCCTGGCTGGCCCTGTTTTCTATAGTTTGACAGGCGGCATGGTTGCCTTGACGGGGTTATTCTGGGGGTTTGTTGTGTTTAATGAAACACCAAACTACTTACAAAGCCTGGCTATTTTTTGCGTCATCAGCGCTCTTTTTCTGATATCATGGCGACAATCAAGACAAACGCAGGGAGCTTCTGTAAATGTTAACTGAAATCATGCAGCAATATGAAAACCAGATTCAAACCATGCATTATCTTCTCATGCTAATCACTGCCATCCTGCACGTTCTCTTTGCCGGAGCAGTAGCACGTGATGCAGGTCATTTATACAAGCTGGGACAACGCCCTGCTTTGGTATCTGCAGCAACCTGGGCTTTCGCTACGCTGATTGGCGGTGTTATTACAGCCGCTATATACTGGTTTATCCATCATTCAACACTCACCCGACCAGCCCTAAGAGAGACACCATGACTGACCCTACTGTTACTATCATTGATGTTCATGAATTAAAAAAACGCCAAGCGCTTGAGCCTCATTTATGTTTGATTGATGTTCGCGAACCCGATGAATGGGAGGAGGCCCGCATTCCTGGCGCTCTACATATTCCTAAGGATACCCTGCCTGCCTGTATCGAGACCGAAGTTCCTGAGCGACATAAAGCGATTTACCTTTATTGCAAAGGCGGTGTGAGATCCCTGTACGCCGGACAATCCCTGATAGCCATGGGATATCGGGAAGTTTATTCCATAGAGGGCGGTATTATTGAGTGGGCGATGTCTGGCTATCCCGTAGAGGTGTAAATAGTAAAAGAAACACCCTGCGTTTTGCAGGGTGCTGAATTGGCTATTGATATTGAATTGATACAATCTCTTCTGTCTGTGCCTTGACTTCTTCCTTAGCCTTGCCTTCCTCCCGTTTCTCAGATTCCGCAGCAGGGGCTGGTGATGACCATAACCTAAATCCCCAAGACGTACTGGCACCCGATTTTTTACTTAACTCTTCGGCTTTACGTAATTCTTCAGCTTTACGTAATTCTTCGGCTTTACGCAATTCTTCAGCCTGCTTTAATTCATTTCGGGTTATAATACGGTGCTCTGCTTCTGTACTAACCGTAGTACACATATGAAGATAAATAGGAATACTTAATTCTTCAATCTTTGAAAACTCATGTTCTTCTTTAAAGCCATTGAGAGAAGCCCCTTCAACATAGACATGAGAGGCAATAAAATTTTTGGCCTTACCAATTAACAAACGGTAGTCTTCATAATCAAGCGGATTGTCCGGTTTTAAACCTATATTAACAAGCAAGCAACGGAAGTAAGTACTCCCCTGATAAGATTTACTTTTCTCAGAAGGCTTGGTAGCTTTCAAATCCTTTGCAATAACATCGAAAATATTTTCGCCGTAGCTGTCAGCGATAATCGCTAACTCAAGCAGCATTAACCCGGTCATAATCCGTGCTTTTTCGGGTTGCGTTTTCCCTGCAGAATGTAATAGCAATTTTGACTGATCGATAAATTGCACCTGATGGCGTCGTGGTTGTCTTAGCTTGTCTACAGATTCAGCACGATGCTCCCCTCTAAGAGTAGCTCTAGTATCCGTGAAGCCATCCTCATTCCTGGTACTGTCCTCCCTGGTAGTACCATCCATAATGTGTTGATATTCTCTTACCTTAAAAACCATTGTGTTTCTCCTTAAAAATCCATGAATGGTTAAGTGAAATCTATTTCACCATCGACCAGTGTAAACTAACTAAATTCATTCGTCATGGCTTTTCTTTAATCTAATTAATCAATTTATATTCCCATGATTAAATTTTAAAGCGTCCTGCCTAATTGGCTTTTCTTTTAAAAATCAAAACGTTATTCACAAATTTGGGCAAATTTTCCAAATTATAGGCATCTCCTTCTATTTACCAGCTGCTCAAACTCCTTTAGGATGCCGCTATTTAAATTTTATTAATGCCCGGGAGCAATAATGAAAAAAAGCATCAGCGTCTTACTCTTACTTTGTGTTAGCACGGTGTTTGCCGAAATAAAGCCCCCCAGACTTGTTGTCCAGCTTGTTGTCGATCAATTGCGTGGCGATTTAATTAACCAATATCATCGAAAATTTGGTCAAGACGGCTTCAATTATTTGTTGGCGCATGGTCTTGATTACAATAATGCCCATCATCCACATGCAAATACCGTCACCTGTGTAGGCCATGCCACTATTGCCACAGGCAGTTACCCAGCCTTGCATGGCATCGTCAACAATGATTGGTATGATAAACAGACACAGCAAAGTATTTATTGTGTTGAAGATAAGCAAAGTAAGATCTTACCCACGTCACGCACGAGAAAAGAGCTAGTCGGGCGCTCTCCCCATAATTTGTTGGCCTCCACCTTAAGTGATGAGCTTGTATTGTCTCAAGCGGGTCGGGCGTTTGCTGTCTCCCTGAAAGATCGCGGCGCCATTACCCTGGCCGGCCACGCGGGGAAGGCTTTTTGGTTTGACAAAGAAAACGGTGGTTTTGTGACCAGTCGTCACTATTACGAAGCGTATCCGCAATGGGTCAATCAATGGAATAAACGTTATGAAGCGAAAAATGAAACCTGGGCTTTGAGCAATGAAGCGGTTAATTACCACTATGCGAATGCCCCTACCTTCAAAAATCGCTTCCCAGGTTTTGGCCGTGAATTCCCCCATCATTTGGGAGCCCCTGACTCACCAACCTATTATAAATTTTTATCCATGACTCCTATTGCCGATGAATTAACCGCTGATTTTGCCATCCATCTCTTACGTGAAGAAAAATTAGGCGCCAGCACTGATAAAACCGATTATTTAGCCATCAGCTTTTCTGCCGTTGATGCAATTGGACATCAATTCGGCCCCAATAGCCTTGAATCGGAAGATAATCTATTACGGCTCGATAAAACATTGGCAAAATTATTAGCCGCCATTGACAAACAAGTTGGCCTTGAAAACACCCTGATTGTATTAACCGCTGATCACGGCGTCAGTGATTCGCCGGTCTACCTTGCTGCCCATCAAATCAAGGAAAATAATTCCCTAAAATTGCCAGCATTACAAACATTAATCGAACAAACATTAGCGAAACGTTTTCAATTACCTCCTGAAAGTTTGCAAGCTATTTCCCTACCTTACATCTACCTTAACCATCAACTGATTAACGAGCACCGGTTATCCGTTAATGAAATCAGTACTTACCTCGCTGAGGCTCTCCGGCAGCAAGCAGCCATTTTTCAAGCTTATCCAATGCCACTTGCTAACACCGAGCATGATTGGTTAAGTGCCAAAGTAGATAAAATGGCTTTTCCCAATCGTTCCGGGGATCTGTATCTGGTTGCTCCGCCTTATCAAGCCCTGGCCGACAAAAGTGAACAGCGTGTAGCCCATGGAACCCCTTGGCAATACGATAGTTACGTTCCTTTGCTATTTGTTAATCCAGCCTTCAAAGCGCAGCGAATTAGCAAAATAGTCAGCACCACCGATATAGCACCGACCCTTGCAGCTATCCTGGCGATAAAATACCCCTCTGCGGCTGTCGGACAGCCGTTGCCGGAAGTCATGGAACTATTTGGAGCAAGGACTTGAAATTAACAATAGCTGCCACTACCTTTAATCTAAATTACGTCAGTTCGATATAAAAAGCAGAATCCGGTTTTTATATCGTTAAACGATCTTAAATACGGGTAGGGATTAGTCATGAATAATATGAAAACCTTCATTTTGTTGGCTGCCTTAACTGCCTTGTTACTGGTCATTGGTAGTCTATTGGGTGGGCGTACAGGTTTATTAATAGCGCTTGGATTTACCGTTATTATGAATTTCGGTGCTTATTGGTACTCTGATCAATTGGTTTTACGCATGTACAATGCCCAACCATTGGATCCGAGCCATCCGGTCTATAGCATCGTGGCACAATTAGCCGCCAAAGCTCAAATTCCCATGCCGAAGGTTTACGCCATCGATAACCCCACACCAAACGCCTTTGCGACAGGCCGTAACCCTGAACATGCAAGTATTGCTGTAACCAGCGGTTTGTTAAGCCGTATGACCCAGGAAGAGTTAACGGGCGTCCTTGCTCATGAGATGTCGCATGTTATCCATCGCGATACCTTAATTAGTGTCGTAGCTGCTACGCTTGCCGGAGCAATCAGCAGTGTTGCTAATTTGTTCATGTGGACCTCGATGTTCAGCCACTCCTCCGATGAGGAGCGCCCTAATGCGTTGGTAAGCATACTGATGATGGTGCTTGCCCCTCTGGCAGCTGGTTTGATTCAAATGGCTGTTTCGCGCTCGCGCGAGTATGAAGCCGATGCCGGTGGCGCTCAATTATGCGGGCATCCCTTATGGCTCGCCAGTGCTTTAGCTAAACTTGAAAATGCTAACCAACAGGGCCAATTTCAAGCGGCTGAAGAACATCCAACCACTGCTCATATGTTTATTGTTAATCCTTTAAGTGGGGAACAATTAGCAGCACTGTTTAAAACGCATCCTTTAACCAGCGAACGGATAAGGCGTTTACAAGAAATGGCAAGAAGCGCCCCTTAGATTCAAGGGCTATTTTTTCCTTGTTTAATATCGGCAGCTTTGCTGCTAAAACCAATTGCCAAACCGTGCAATTAATAATCAGCCTGAATTCGATTTAGGAAAATAGAATTACTTTTCCAGGTCGAATTGGACTGAATCGCATTCAAAAGAGGGTCGCTTTTCCGGGTTAATGACATAATAAAGTATGGGTATTTTTTATGTCCTCACGCTAATTAATAAGATGGGCCATGGATAACTTGCGTTATCACAACATTCTAAGGATAATTCGCCTATTTGCAGCCATTAATTAGGTTAGGTATGGAACAGTTAGGTCAATTTATTGTAAATCATTGGGGGCTCTGGCTTGCCTTGGTCATTGTTTTATTAATCATTTTTATTAATGAATTACAAACCCAGAAAAAGCGGGCCAAGGAACTTTCACCACAAGCGGCTGTTAATCTGATCAATCATGAAAATGCTGTGGTGATTGATCTCCGCGAAGCGGAGGTTTTCCGGAATGGCCACATCCTTGACGCTATCCGTGCTACGGCTGATGACTTTAACGAACAGCGCATGGACAAATATAAAACAAAGCCGCTAATTCTTGTTTGTGCACGTGGCTTGCAATCCTCTCAACTCGCCACCAAATTACGTGAAAAAGGATTTACGCAACCAATGGCTTTAGCGGGTGGCATGGCCGCATGGCAAACCGCTGAATTGCCAGTAGTCAAAGGAAAATAAAATCATGGCTGAAGTAATTATGTATAGCACTGCCTACTGCCCTTATTGCATGCGCGCACGGCAGTTATTGGAAAGTAAGGGAGTCTCCTATACCGATATCCGTATCGATGATGAACCTGCTAAACGGGATGAAATGATAGCAAAAAGTGGTAGACATACCGTGCCACAAATATTCATAAACGGCCAACCAATAGGTGGCTGCGATGATATGTACGCTCTGGAACACCAGGGGCGATTAGATGAACTTTTACGAGGATAAATAAACAATGTCAGAACACACCAGTGATATGCAACAAAATACAGAAGCTCAATTTATGATTCAACGAATTTATACGAAAGATTTATCGTTTGAAACCCCTAATACACCTGCAGTTTTCCAACAACAGTGGGAACCAGAGTTAACGCTGGATTTGAATACCCAGAACACACAATTAGAGGAAGGGGTTTATGAGGTTGTACTTTCTGTGACTGCAACTGTCAAAAATCAAAAGGCGGTCGCTTTTTTAGTAGAAGTGAAGCAAGCCGGTATTTTCACAATCCAGGGTGCCGCTGGCCAACAACTCGATCATTTATTAGGTAGTTTCTGCCCAAGCATTCTTTTCCCTTATGCGCGTGAAGCCATTACTTCACAAGTTATTCGTGGCAGTTTCCCACAATTGGTATTAGCACCTATTAATTTCGACGCGCTTTATATGCAACAGTTAGAAGAGAATCAAAAAGCAGCGGACAAAACTGAGACAACAAGCCATTAATTATGAAAAAATCAACGATTGCCATACTTGGCGCTGGTTCATGGGGCACTGCTGTTGCCATTCACCTAGCAAATTATGGTAATCAGATCATGCTGTGGGGTCATAACCCCCAGCATGTTCAAGACATGATTGAACAGCGTTGTAATAAACGTTATCTGCCTTCCGATAGGTTTCCAGACTCGCTGCAACCCATCGCTGACCTCTCTCAATGCTTAAAGTTAGCCAACGAAGTGATTATTGCCGTTCCCTCTCATGCCTTTGCTGGATTATTAGAGCAATTACCGAAACCAGCCCATGGCTTGTCTTGGCTCACCAAAGGGATCGACCCGCTTAGTCACAAACTACCGAGCCAATTGGTTGCAGAAAAATGGGGCGAATCATACCCCATAGCGATTATTTCAGGCCCCTCATTTGCAACGGAGGTCGCCAAATTATTACCTACCGCACTGACCCTGGCGAGTAATAATTTGCCTTATCAACATGCCATCCAATCACTCTTGCACCACGATAATTTACGTGTTTACTTAAGCAACGATGTTGTTGGCGTTCAAATCTGCGGTGCAATAAAGAATGTACTGGCTATCGCCTGCGGTATTAGTGATGGCTTGGGTTATGGCGCAAATGCCAAAGCTGCCCTAATCACGCGAGGGCTCGCGGAAATGAGCCGTTTAGGCATTCGTATGGGAGCCCGCGAAGAAACATTTATGGGTTTGGCTGGCGTTGGTGATCTGGTATTGACGTGTACGGATGATCAATCACGTAATCGACGTTTTGGTTTACAATTAGGCCGAAGCATTAACCTTGTGGAAGCAGAGAAGCAAATAGGCCAAGTCGTTGAAGGAAAGCATAACGCCGCACAAATTTGCATGCTTGCCGGGGAATTAGGGATTGATATGCCGATTTGTACCCAGGTCAATGCGCTTTTAAAAGGCGAGATCACACCACAACAAGCAGCAATCAATTTATTGAACCGTTCCCCACGCGAAGAATAAGTCCCGGGCGTCTGGCGAACAAAGTGAAACAAGTCAGTGCAAATCTTCCATAAAGCATCGTTCTGGATTGCTTCGCCGAGGCTCGCAACGACGAAATAGAGAGATCGGGGGCTCCCACTTCTTGCGAAACTCGCTGCTTATGGAGAAGTACGAGGAGAAACGGCTGCAGGCCTACAGTGTCCCCGTCAATGCATGAGGATTCGAGGACCGTATCGACGAAGCAATTCTCCCTGGGCAGTAGCGAGTCTACTCACCGCATCCCCAAGGCGCTCCACAGCCCAAATCAAACTGTTGTAACCCCAGGTTTTCGTTAGCCTTGCCCTCTGCCGGTGACTGCGCTAATTGAGAAATCGGTTGCTGAAACATGGTTTGGCTAATTTGCTGTTCAAGCTTGTCCAAACGCTGCAATGCGTGTGCATCCAGGCTCCTTAACTCGTCAAGATTTGCATGAATGCAAGGGCTACATTCTCGACTTTGATGAGGTAAAAAGCGAAAGCCAGTGCGCTTAATTAAGGCACCCAATTCTTCATCCCCTGTTTGCCAAAGAGGGTACCATAACGTTCGTCCTTGATATAAATCATCTTGTTGCTCAAACTCTTGCAAGTTGGCATAACGCCTTGAATCGAAGCGCCGCTTCCCAGAGACAATGTAAGCCTCACAGGCCGGATCCAAATCATCTAAATGCGTAAGAATGGCCAATCCTTTGAGAAAACCGGCACACCATTGAAATTTTTGACTTGGGAATTGTTTACGGTCAATAACCATCTCGGCAAAAGTCGCCTGTGCAGATAAGACATGCACGACAATCCCTTGTTTGCGGGCATAGTCAGCACAAGCAGCCACTCTCATTGCCCAGGAAGCAGCTGCCCACCCTGTTTCCACATAGACAAAGTGAATTCCTGATAAGCCTTTTTCAATTAAGGCTTGCATTGCAGCCAACGAATGATTTCCGAAATTGCCAATGATTATATGTTGCATTCTGAGATAATGATGGATGGTGCCCAGGGCCGGAGTCGAACCGGCACGGAGTTTAACCTCCGAGGGATTTAACCCAAAGTCTTACTTTATTTTAAGCATGATAACATATTCGAGGAATTGCAAAAAGGCATGAAAATTTTCTTGCATATAATAAACAGATAATTTATACACAGAGGCATTAGCAATTATAATAGTATTAGATACTACCTAATGAGATATCGATCATGGGAACCCAAAAAGATAAACCAACCAATAAAAGGCATGACGTTGTGCAGGTTAAAAATCCTAAAACCGATCGTTACGTAAAAATTGACCGTACTGAGGGTAAAATTATATCCCATAAGCAAAGCCCTGGCCCTTATAAAGGAGTGCCCGTTGGAAGAAAATCCAAGTGATTATATACAATCCATTAGATGGAGATGCCTTAACTTCTTCTATTCCAAGTAAACCCCGGCACTGTTTTTTAATGACAAGGCTAGGATCTCCGATCTGTAAAGAAATTGTAGAAATTGGAAATATAATTATCAAGCTATGTAAATCGCAAAATTATGAAGTAATAAATGCAAGTACCGAGGTCACAGGCCGTGATTTTTTATTAAAAATATGGAAATTAATAGCGTCATGCCCGATTGCTATTGGAATATGCCATGAAAAAATTCCTGCCCAAACACAGGAAAATATTTATTATGAGATGGGCGCAGCTCAAGCTCTAGGCAAAGAAACCATCATAATTAAATCAGTTAAAGCAAAAATTCCTAGTGATTTTGTGCGCACTGAATACGTAGAATTTAATAGCAGCTTTCAAAATAAATTTACAAAATATCTTCAATCCCTCAATGGGATAGCAGAACATTATGAAACAGTATCTGATCAACTAGAACGTAATCCAGTTCTTGCAATTGATTACTTAAAACGCGCTTTTTTGATTACAGGCGATGAACGACTTCGAGATAAGGCACAGACTCTCTTAGATGCGCCAGGATTAAAAGATAGAGCTAAGAACAGCGTTGAACTGATTGCAGCAACTTTTTAAACCTATTAAAAACATAGAACTTGGGTTAGTGTTCTCTGCTATTAATTGAGCATGTCCTCAAAATTGGAAAAGATAAAATATAATTGGTGCCCAGGGCCGGAGTCGAACCGGCACGGAGTTTAACCTCCGAGGGATTTTAAGTCCCTTGCGTCTACCTGTTTCGCCACCTGGGCATATTCTTGTCATGGAGGCTGAGGCCGGAATCGAACCGGCGTACACGGCTTTGCAGGCCGCTGCATAACCACTCTGCCACACAGCCACTCTTCAACGGTAAAAAAAAAGCGACTATGGCGTCGCTTTAATTTGGAGCGGGAAACGAGACTCGAACTCGCGACCCCAACCTTGGCAAGGTTGTGCTCTACCAACTGAGCTATTCCCGCGTCTCTACGGGGTGCAATTCTACCGTAAATTAGAATGCTGTCAACAGAAAAACCTTAATTTTTTAAGCAATATTGTGACTTTTTTTCATCAGTTGCGGCCAGGCAATCATTAAATAAATAACCATCGACCAAATCGTTAAAATGGCTGCCAAATAAAGCATTATGAAACCAAAAACGCCCCACCAGGATTGAGCTGGTGTAAAAGCAATCAAAAGAAAAAGGGCAACCATTTGCATCATCGTTTTGATTTTGCCGACATAGCTTACTGTCACACTGGCGCGGCTCCCTATTTCAGCCATCCACTCTCGGAGTGCAGAAATAACAATTTCACGCCCCACAATCACAATAGCAGGAATGGTGATGTAATCCATGCTCTTGGTACCAACCAACAAGAGTAGACTACAAGCGACTAATAATTTATCTGCGACAGGATCGAGAAAAGCACCAAAAGGTGACATTTGCTTGAGTTTACGCGCTAAATAACCATCCAACCAATCCGTAAAACTAGCCAAAGCAAAAATGGCTGCAGCCAACCCATGTGCCCAGGGAAAAGGCATATAAAAAGCAATAATAAAGATGGGTATCAAGACAATACGCATTAACGTTAACAGATTGGGTAAACTGGTCAGGTTACTCACTAAAGTCCCCCTTGTTCAGGTAATTGGAGGTAAGCAGCAAGGTGTTGGTAGTCATCAAAAACTTCCATGGCACCTGCCGCGCGTAATGCAGCTTCTTGTTGATGGTAAAAATCGACTCCAATGGCATCAACACCGAGATTTTTTGCCATTTCGATATCAATTACCGAATCTCCCACCATCAGTGTCTCGTGAATTCCTACATCAAATTCAGCCAAAATTTCTTCTAACATTTGTGGACAGGGTTTAGGCGGTGTTTGTCCCGCAGAACGGGTTACTTTAAAAAACTCATCCAAACCGGAAGCATGCAAAATCCTTTGTAACGATTGATAGCCTTTATTGGTTGCAATCGCCAGATTAATGCCTGCTCGATGTAACTGCCGAGCGACCTCTTTTGCACCAGGGATTAAATAAACATGGGTAGTACGTGATACCAATGATTGATGTACAGCTAATAGTAGTTGTTCTTGCTGTTGCAAACTCAAGTGTGGAAATACCTTGTTTACTGCCTTGACCAAACCCAGCTCAACCGATTGGCGAGCCAGCTCTTCATCAATTTCACCAAAATTCAAACGCCTGGCCTCTGTAGCCACTGTATCCAAAATTTGTCCCAGTGTATCCCCTAAGGTTCCTTCCCAGTCAAACACTACTAAGCGATATGGCTTACCCATGAGTCAACAAGCTCCCCGCACGTAATTTTTTTAGTGTTTCTGCAAACCGTTCATCTAAATTTGCTTCAAACAAATAATTTTTTCCGTTCAGGTTAAATTGAATTGCTCTGGCATGCAAATAAAGTCGTGATTTAACCGACTCCAAACCTGTTATCAATTCTTCTGTCCCATACTTTTCATCACCCACAATTGGATGTCCCAAGTACGCGCTATGCACCCTGATTTGGTGAGTACGTCCTGTTTTGGGAGAGGCCTCGACCCAGCAAGCCTGCTGATAATTTTCCAGCAACTTAAAGGAAGTTTGTGATGCTTTCCCCTCTTCCTTCACAGCGACAACTCGTTCCCCTGATTTTAAAGTATTCTTTTCCAATGCGGCATCCACTAATTTTGTTTTTTTGCCCTGCCACGAATTACTAAGAAGTGCCCAATAGGTTTTTTGTACCTCACGCGCCTCTAATAACGCTTGAATCGCTCGCAACATACTTCGTTTTTTGGCCAGCAACAAGCATCCTGAAGTTTCTTTATCCAAACGATGCACCAGTTCAAGATAAGACAAATCATCACGCGTTTTTCGTAAAGCCTCAATAACGCCTAAACTCAAACCACTGCCGCCATGTACCGCAATACCGGCGGGTTTATTAATTACCAACAAACTATTGTCTTCAAACAAAATGCTTTCTCGCAAGCGTTGCTCGAGTTTTTCGCCAACAAAAATATCTTTACCCTGACTTGTACGTACTGGAGGGATACGCACACAGTCACCCTGCATGAGGCGCGAAGACGCCTGTGCCCTTTTTTTATTAATACGCACTTCTCCAGCACGAATAATGCGATAGATATGACTCTTAGGCACACCTTTCAAAATACGCATCAAATAATTATCTAAGCGCTGGCCTTCTTCGTCAGCACTAATTTCTGTGTAACGTACATCACTCATTTATGCATAAACCTATTTGCTGAAATTGTTTTTTTTTGGTACTATTAGAACTGCGTGGAAATTGTTCGCGCAACCGAATTATAACGCATAAACAAAGAAAAAGTTTATCGGCCGACTATAAAAAACCGGCCATACATAGGATGAGTTGCCAATTAGCCAGTATGAATCCTGCAATACAGATTTTTGGTGGTACGACAGTACCAAAATTTGCAAGTAAATAGCATAAGAAAATCAATATTTTAGGCTCATAGTAACCGAATTGAAAACAAATCCTAGGAGTTTGAAAACGCGCTTCCCTTAAGTGAATGATAGAAGGAAGTAACCCAGTACCAGAGCAAAATTGAAAACGAACTCATCAGATACCCACGCATGTCAGACATGCTTTACATCAGTTACAGCTCATTTTGCGGATTTTAGGCAAAGGATGTTTTCATATGCATGAAATTCCATCTATTCAGCCTCTCCCCCACATCGCTCTGTCACTACAGATGTACATATCCAGTATGCGCCGCAATATTTGCCGGTACCATGCATGTGGTCTGTCCCTATGGTCTTGGGTCATGCTTAAAGAGAATATTTTTTGTCATTTGCAAGCTATGGTTAATAACCTGAACTTGTTTTCATGTTATTTGCAAAAACCAAGATGCACAACGCTCATTCTGAATAAATCAGGAACGAGCTTTGTAGTATCGCATAGCTTCAAAAAGGCAAGGATGAATAGCCTTACTATCCTTACTTGAGGTAGCGCCCTTTTATGGGGTGAATAATGGAAAGAATGTTAATAAATGCAACTCAAACCGAAGAGGTACGTGTTGCACTGGTAAAAAATAATTATCTGTATGATTTGGACATCGAATGTCCTGCAGAGGTGAAGAAGAAAGGTAATATCTACAAGGCAGTAGTGACTCGTCGCGAACCAAGCCTGGATGCCGTATTTGTTGAATATGGAGCAAAACGTCAAGGATTTCTGCCTCTTAAAGAAATTGCGCCTGAATACTTAAGTAAACATCCTGATGATTTTGGTGATGAAAAACCGCCCATCACGACTCTTCTTCGCGAAGGCCAGGAATTGCTTATCCAGGTAGACAAAGAAGAACGCGGCAATAAAGGCGCGGCCTTAACAACCTACATTACTTTGGCAGGTTGTTACCTGGTATTAATGCCTAATAATCCCAATTCTGGGGGTATCTCCCGTCGTATTGAAGGCGATGATCGAGATGAGCTAAAAGAAACTTTAAATGCTTTGCAATTGCCGGAAGAAATGGGGCTTATCATCCGCACAGCTGGTGTTGGTAAAAGCCAGGATGAATTGCAAGGCGATCTGGATATGCTCTGCAATCAATGGCAAGCCATTCGCCAGGCCTATAATTCTCAGCTTGCGCCTTGCCTGATTCATCAGGAAGGTGATGTCATTATTCGTTCCATTCGCGATAATCTGCGCAAGTCTATCGGTGAAATCATCATTGATGATCAAATTTCTTACGTAAAGGCAAAACAATACATTGAGCAAGTTAAACCTGATTTTCTGCCTAACCTTAAACTCTACAACAATACGATCCCCTTGTTTAATTTCTATCAAGTTGAAAGCCAGATCGAAACGGCCTTTCAACGGGAAGTTCTTCTTCCTTCTGGTGGCGCGCTGGTCATTGATCGTACTGAAGCGCTGGTTTCTATCGATATCAACTCGGCAAAAGCAACCAGTGGTTCAGATATTGAAACGACTGCATTAAACACCAATCTTGAGGCCGCTGATGAGATCGCTCGTCAATTGCGCTTACGTGATTTGGGAGGTTTGGTAGTCATTGATTTTATTGATATGGGTTCCAGCAAAAACCAACGTGACGTAGAAAATCGTTTGAAAGAAGCACTTCAAGCAGATAGGGCACGTATTCAAGTTGGTCGTATCTCTCGTTTTGGTTTACTTGAAATGTCACGCCAGCGCCTGCGTCTTTCTTTAGGTGAATCAGCACAGGAAGTATGCCCACGATGTGAAGGACGAGGCACAGTAAGAAATATTCAATCGCATGGTTTATCGATTATTCGTTTAATTGAAGAAGAAGCCTTGAAAGAAAAGACCGCTGAAATACACGTTCAATTGCCGGTGGAAATGGCTACTTTCATCATCAATGAAAAGCGTGAATTTATTCTGGGTATTGAGAAACGCCATAACGTGCATGTACTTGTTATCGCCAATCCTTACCTGCAAACACCACAATATAACATTACCCGTCTTAAGGAAGATAATGTAGGCAAGAATAAAAAACCCAGCTATTCACTTATTCAGCAACCAGAATTGGACGTTGTTCGTACTGAACAAGAAGCGATTAAACATGCTGAACCCGCTGTAAAAGGATTTGCTCCTCATCATGCACCCAAGATTCACCATGGCAGCTTCATTAAGCGTCTATGGAGTAGTCTATTTGGCAGCACATCCGAATCATCAAGCAACACGGGTAGTTCTGGCCGTCATGAAAAAGTGACACGCAGCAGCCCCCACCATCACCAACACAAACAATCATCTGCACAACAGGGTGGTGAAAGACGTCAGCAGAATCAGGGTAATCGTCGGCGCCGCCCCGGAGGCCATCAACAACAACAGCAACAACAACGTAGTGGTAATGTGGCCAATAATCCGCAGCGTAAAAAAGGCTCTGGCCAGCAAAGCGGAGGACGCGTGATCCCCCTTAAAACCGATTCTGCTAAAAAGAAAGGACCGCAGCAACGATCAGAAAAACCGGTGTCCAATAACTCGGTGGATGATTAATCCTGATCTGGGATTCCCGTATTACAAACGTGCTAATACGGGGATCCTGCTTCTTGCCAGGCCGCCGCACAATGGCCTATACCTCCCCTAATGAATTAACATGCTTGCCCACCATTTCAAGCACGGGTTTCGTATAAATTTAGTTCGCTCCCAAGCCCAGACATTGTTGCCCCAGCAGTTCATCAACATGGTTTGAAATGACAATGATCACATCCACCCCGCTTCCCGCGACTTTGTTCACGGTTCGAAGATTGATTCATCAGATGTCCACTGGTCTTAACTCTCCATAGCGTAGCCCCTTGGCTATGGCTTCAGCAATATTTTTACACTCGAGTTTTTGAAAGATATTATTGCGGTGATGTCCTACTTGACGCTCTGAGAGGTTCAAGAACAGGGCGATTTCCTTCATGCTTTTCCCTTGGGAAGATAAATACAAACATTGCTGCTCGCGACTGGTTAAGCGGCCATCGAGGCAAAGTGGTCGTTGCACCCAGGACTGTGACAACAAGGTTTGTACTTCAGCAAGCTGCTTGTTGGTGGGATTGGGATTACCTAAATACGCCAGATAATCGCGGGCAAAGACTTTAAAAAACTGCTTTTGCTTGGTGCTATGGTAATTAACAAAATCTTGTTTGTTAATGCTGTTACTGTCCATGTTGTTCTCCAGCGTAGGTTGGGAATTCACCCAACAGCGCGTCGGGTCTAGACCCGACCTACATTAAAATGAACACGAGCAAGAGACGTGGCTGTTCCTACCCGTGCAGTGAGTATTGGAAACATTAGTGTTCGTTTAGCGATTCACCTGCGCAAATAGCTAACAAAACCTAAAGGTCACGTCGAAAAAAAGGGGATTTTATGTATGGCAATCGCACTCAAATTTAGAGAAATAACCGATTGATTTTAAATAACTAAACGTATACTTTCTGCATAAAAAGGCAGCAGTAAGGATACGTTTATGAATTTGTCATCTACATTTCTTCAGCATTTTGACT
>NZ_JBLZIO010000011.1:0-109546 GCF_048553315.1 Legionella sp. ST3F1
TTCTCAATCTCTGGACGCGGAACAGTAGTAACAGGCCGTATCGAGAGTGGTATCGTTAAAGTTGGTGAAGAAGTTGAGATTGTAGGAATACGTGATACCCAGAAGACGACCTGCACAGGCGTTGAGATGTTCCGCAAACTTCTTGACGAAGGGCGCGCTGGGGATAACGTTGGTGTGCTATTACGCGGAACGAAGCGTGATGAAGTTGAGCGTGGTCAAGTATTGGCGAAGCCAGGAACAATCAAGCCTCATACAAAATTTGAAGCAGAAGTCTATGTGTTATCAAAAGATGAAGGTGGTCGTCATACACCATTCTTCAACGGCTACCGTCCGCAGTTCTATTTCAGAACGACAGACGTGACCGGTTCTTGCGATTTACCAGCAGGTATAGAAATGGTAATGCCAGGTGACAACGTACAAATGATTGTTAACCTGCATTCGCCAATTGCTATGGACGAAGGATTGCGTTTCGCAATTCGTGAAGGTGGCCGCACAGTTGGTGCCGGTGTAGTCGCAAAAATCATTGAGTAATAATAATGAGTAACAATCAAAATATTAAAATACGTCTAAAATCTTTTGATCATCGGCTGATTGATTTATCAACTCGCGAAATTGTCGAGACAGCGAAACGTACAGGGGCACAAATACGTGGCCCTATACCTCTGCCGATTAAGAAAGAGAAATTTACTGTATTGATCTCTCCGCACGTTAATAAAGACGCGCGCGATCAATATGAACTACGCACTCATAAACGCCTGGTTGTCATCGTACATCCCACTGAAAAAACAGTTGATGCATTGATGAAGTTGGATTTGGCTGCAGGGGTTGATGTGCAGATTAGCCTTGATGACGAATAGTCCTAACAGGCAAGGTTATTAATGAGGTGTTAGAATGACGATTGGGTTATTAGGCCGTAAAATCGGTATGACACGGGTCTTCACAGAGGAAGGCGTTTCAATTCCTGTTTCTGTTGTTGAGGTTGTACCTAACCGTGTGTCACAGATTAAAACTATCGAGAAAGATGGTTATACAGCTGTTCAGATAGCAGGTGGCGTGAAAAAGGCAAGTCATGTAAATAAGCCTTTAACAGGTCATTTTGCCAAGGCTGGAATTGATGCTGGCGATATGCTTTGTGAATTTCGTGTAGATGCAATTGATACTTTTACTGCGGGTCAAGTGATATCAGTAGACGAGATTTTCAATGCAGGGCAACTGGTTGATGTATCAGCTCTTTCTAAAGGGAAGGGCTTTGCTGGTACTGTCAAGCGCTACAACTTTCGTACTCAGGATGCAACGCATGGTAACTCAAGATCGCACCGTGTAGTTGGATCTATTGGTCAAAACCAAACTCCAGGCCGTGTATTTAAAGGCAAGAAAATGGCTGGCCATATGGGTAATGCAAGATGTACAACGCAAAGCCTTGAAGTGGTTCGCGTTGATCAAGAGCGTAATTTACTTTTAATCAAAGGCGCTATACCAGGCTGTCCGGGTGCAAGAGTTGAGGTAAGGCCCGCTGTTAAGAAGAATGTAAGGGGCAAATAATGGAACTGAAAACAAAAGATACCAACAGCCAATTAAAGGTTAATGAAGAGGTATTTGGATACAACTACAACGAAGGTCTAATACACCAAGCTGTTGTTACGTTCATGAATAATGCTCGTAGTGGTAACAGTGCGCAAAAGACACGCTCCGAAGTGAGTGGTGGTGGCAAGAAACCTTGGCGCCAAAAGGGCACTGGTAGAGCACGGGCAGGAACTATTCGTAGTCCGATCTGGCGCTCTGGCGGGGTAACCTTTGCTTCTAAAAAGAGAGATTATAGCCAAAAACTTAATAAAAAAATGTACAAACGCGCATTGCGTAGTATAATCTCCGAGCTTCATCGTGCTGGAAATCTGGTGGTTGTCAGTGATTTTCAATGTCAATCACATAAAACCAAAGATTTTATTAGCAAAATGAATGAATTAGAGTTGCCAAATGCGTTGATCGTTATGAATGAAGTCGGTGAGAATGAATACTTGGCTTCTCGTAATTTGATTCAATATGACATTTGTGATGTGAGTTCTTTAGATCCTGTCAGTCTGTTGCGCTTTGAAAAAGTGTTAATGACTCAAGATGCCATTAAAAGTTTAGAGGAGCAGTTACAATGAATGCTGAACGTTTGTTAATGATTCTTCGAGAACCGCATACCTCTGAAAAAACGACAGTGATGGCTGACAAGTTTAAGCAATTCACTTTTAAAGTGTTAAAGACAGCTACGAAGCAAGAAATTAAGCAAGCTGTTGAGCACATGTTTAATGTCAAGGTCAAGAATGTGTCAACTATCAATGTAAAGGGTAAAACAAAACGTTTTAAACAATTGAATGGTAAGCGTAGCGATTGGAAAAAGGCGTTTGTTTCTTTACACGATAATTATGACATCGACTTTAGCGTGACAGAATAAGGCAGATTAAGATGGCATTATTAAAATCTAAACCCACATCACCCGGTAAGCGTGGTGAAATTCGAGTTGTCCATCAGAATATTCACAAAGGACAGCCACACGCTGCCTTGGTTGAAAAATTAAATAAGACAGGTGGACGTAATAACCAGGGGCGAATAACAGTACGTCACATTGGTGGCGGTGTTCGTGCTAAGTATCGTTTGATTGACTTCAAAAGAAATAAAGACGGTATAGAAGCTAAAGTTGAGCGAATTGAATACGATCCCAATCGTTCTGCACTTATCGCTTTAGTCGTTTACAAAGATGGTGAACGACGATACATTATTGCACCTTCAAGTTTGAAAGCTGATGATACGATTATCAGTGGTGAAGATTCACCAATTAGCAATGGCAACTGTTTGCCGTTGAGAAATATTCCTGTTGGTACAACAATTCACTGCGTAGAGCTCAAGCCTGGCAAAGGTGCGCAGATGTTACGAAGTGCTGGTTGCAGTGGGCAAATCGTTGCTAAAGAGGGTGCTTATGCCACACTGAAACTGCGATCTGGTGAAATGCGTAAAGTATTAGCTACTTGCCGTGCTGTTATTGGTGAAGTTAGCAATAGTGAGCATAGCTTGCGTGCGCTTGGTAAAGCAGGTGCGAAACGCTGGCGTGGAATTCGGCCAACTGTGCGTGGTGTAGCAATGAACCCTGTCGACCATCCACATGGTGGTGGTGAGGGACGTACTTCAGGTGGTCGTCATCCAGTCACACCATGGGGTGTACCAACAAAAGGGTACAAAACTAGAAGTAATAAGCGTACTGACCGTTTTATCGTCAGAAGACGTAAGAAGAAATAATTAGCTAAGAGGATATCAAGGTGGCACGTTCTATTAGAAAGGGTCCTTTTATCGATCATCACTTGATGAGTAAAGTTGAAGCGGCGATCGAATCGAAGTCCAAAAAACCAATTAAAACTTGGTCCAGACGCTCAACAATTGTACCTGAGATGATTGATCTCACAATTGCAGTACACAATGGTAAAGATCATGTGCCGGTATATATTACTGATAACATGGTAGGCCATAAATTAGGTGAGTTTGCCATGACTCGTACATTCAAAGGCCATTCTGGTGACAGAAAAGCCAAAGGTAAGTAAGAGGCAATGATGGAAGTAACAGCAAAGTTAAGAAATGCACCGCTTTCTGCCCAAAAAGGCAGATTGATTGCAGATATGATTCGTAAGATGGACGTTTCTCGCGCAATTGATGTCCTGAAATTTACCCCTAAAAAAGGTGCACAATTGATGTTGAAATTGTTGGAGTCTGCTATTGCTAATGCAGAAAACAACAACGGCGCAGATATTGACGAATTAAAAGTAGGTGTGGTTTTTGTAGATGAGGCAGCAACTTTAAAGAGAATTAGTCCTCGAGCTAAAGGTCGTGCTAATCGTATTTGCAAACGAACCTGCCACATCACAATTAAAGTGTCTGACGAGGAATAGCAATGGGACAGAAAGTAAACCCTATAGGCATACGCTTAGGTATAATTCGAGATTGGAATTCCAAATGGTTTGCAAGTAAAAACTATGCACAACTGCTGAATCAAGATATCAATCTCCGAAAAGACCTGAAGAAAGAACTTATGGCGGCTGCGGTAAGTAGTATCCGTATTGAGCGTCCGGCGAATAATGCAGTTGTTACAATTCATACTGCCCGACCAGGCGTTATTATCGGTAAGAAAGGTGGTGGGATCGAAGCTTTGAGAGCTAAAATTGCTACAAAGCTTGGCGTTCCAGTCCATCTGAATATAGAGGAAGTACGTAAGCCAGAGTTAGATTCAACTCTTGTTGCTGAAGGAATTGCCCAGCAATTAGAACAGCGGGTCATGTTTAGACGCGCGATGAAGCGAGCTGTGACTTCCGCAATGAAAGCTGGTGCCAAAGGAATCAAGATTTGTGTTAGTGGACGACTTGGTGGCGCTGAGATTGCACGTAGCGAATGGTACCGCGAAGGACGAGTTCCTCTACATACATTCCGTGCTGATGTTGATTATGGTACTGCTGAAGCAAAGACAACCTATGGAATCATAGGCGTAAAGGTCTGGATCTTCAAAGGAGAAATCCTTCCACAGAAGAAGCGTAATGCTGAAAGCGGTAAGTGAGTGAGGAATAACAATCATGTTACAGCCAAAACGTACGAAATATCGTAAACAAATGAAAGGGCGAAACAGAGGTTTGGCCCAAAGAGGTAGCACAGTCAGCTTTGGTGAGTTTGGTCTTAAAGCGCTGGAGAGAGGTCGTTTGACAGCACGTCAAATCGAGGCCGCTCGACGGGCAATGACAAGGCACATCAAGCGTGGCGGAAAGATCTGGATCAGAGTATTTCCTGATAAGCCAATTACCCAAAAGCCTCTTGAAGTTCGGCAAGGTAAGGGTAAAGGTAGCGTTGAATATTGGGTGGCACAAATCCAGCCTGGTAAAGTGCTGTTTGAAATGGAAGGTGTAAGCAAAGAATTAGCAATGGAAGCGTTTGATCTTGCTAAGGCAAAACTACCTTTCAAAGTTATATTTGAAGAGCGCAAGGTGATGTAATGAAAGATATTAAAGAGTTAAGAAATTTAACCCCTGACGAATTGCAAGCCGAGCTCCTCTCATTACGTAAAGAGCAGTTTAATTTACGCATGAAAAAAGCTAGCGGCTCTCTAGATAAGACTCATCATATCACGAAGGTCCGAAAAGCTGTTGCTAGAGTTAAAACAATTATGACTGAAAAGGCGGGAAAGAGTCATGTCGACTAATAGTGAAACAAGTGGCAGAACAATTGTAGGAAAGGTTGTTAGTGACAAGATGCAAAAAACCATTGTTGTAATGGTTGAGCGTACTGTTAAACATCCTAAATACGGTAAAATCATGAAGCGTAGAACAAAGCTCCATGCACATGATGAAGGCCAGATTGGTAAAATTGGAAATACTGTAAGAATACGTGAATCTCGACCACTCTCTAAGATGAAAAGTTGGGTACTTGTTGAAGTAATTTCCTGATCTTCATGATTTACTTTTAAAATACCAAGAGGGCTGATATAATCAGCAGCCTTTTTCTGGTTGGATTTGAGCTGGAGAATAGAATGATACAAATGCAGACAGTGCTCGATGTCGCAGATAACAGCGGCGCACGCAAAGTGATGTGTATCAAAGTGCTTGGCGGATCACACAGACGTTATGCCCGTGTTGGTGATGTCATTAAAGTAAGCATTAAAGATGCAATTCCACGTAGCAAGGTAAAAAAGGGCGCGGTAATGAAGGCTGTTGTTGTTAGAACTAGCCAGGGTGTGCGTCGTGATGATGGTTCACTTATACGTTTTGATGGTAATGCAGCAGTGCTTTTGAATAACCAAAATGAGCCTATAGGTACACGTATATTTGGTCCTGTAACTCGTGAGCTTAGAGAGCGGTTTATGAAAATCATTTCTCTAGCGGCTGAAGTATTGTGAGAAGGATTAGTTTATGAAGCGCATAAAATCAGGTGACACTGTTATTGTCATCGCAGGTAAGAGTAAAGGTCATATTGGCAAGGTGACGCGTGTGATAGCTGACGGCGTTGTTGTTGAAGGTGCTAACCTTATTAAGAAGCATGTCAAGCCAAATCCACAATTGGAGCAACGTGGCGGAATAATTACTCGAGAAGCACCCTTAGATGTTTCCAATGTTGCTATTTACAATCCGGTATCAAAGAAAGCGGATAAAGTCGGCTTCAAATTTCTTGAAAAAGACGGTAACAAGAAAAAAGTTAGATATTTTAAATCTAACAATGAAGTTATTGACGCTGTCTAATTAGGTGACAAAAATGGCTAGATTGAAAGATTTGTATGAAAAAGAAATAGTCGAAATGATGATGAAGAAGTTCGGCTATAAAAGTGTTATGGAAGTGCCGAAGATTGTTAAAATTACCCTGAATATGGGTGTTGGCGAAGCGGTAGGCGATAAGAAAGTTATGAATCATGCTGTTGAAGACATGACTTTGATATCTGGACAAAAACCTGTTGTTACGAAAGCGAAAAAATCTATCGCAGGGTTTAAGATCCGTGAAGAGTGGCCTATTGGTTGTAAAGTGACTTTACGCCGTAGTCGCATGTATGAGTTTTTGGATAGATTAATTACAATCACATTGCCGCGGGTAAGAGATTTCCGTGGTTTGAATCCAAAATCTTTTGATGGTACTGGAAACTACAGCATGGGTATCCATGAACAAATCGTATTTCCTGAAATTGATTTCGATAAGATAGATACTATTCGTGGTATGGATATCTGCATCACTACGAGTGCAAAAACAAATGAAGAAGCAAAGGCTTTGTTGGAAGCATTCAACCTGCCTTTGAAAGACAGAGATAAACACTAAAAAGGGTAATACCGTGGCTAAAAGATCAATGCTTGAACGCGAAAAGAAAAAAGCAAAACTTGTCGCGAAACACAGAGAGAAAAGAACTGAGTTAAAGATTTTAATTAAATCGTCTCAGGATTTTGATGAAATTATGGAAGCGCAAGCCAAACTTGCAAAGCTTCCTTTAAATTCCAATCCTGTGCGACATAGTACGCGTTGCCAGCAATGTGGTCGTCCACATGCCGTTTATCGCAAGTTTGGACTTTGCAGGATTTGCTTAAGACAACAACTGATGGCAGGTAATGTCACTGGTGGTCGCAAGTCCAGCTGGTAAATTTTATTCTATGGAGAACAACTGTGAGTATGCATGATCCTGTAGCTGACATGTTGACTAGAATTCGTAATGGTCAACAAGCTAAACATCAGAGCGTTACCCTGAATTCATCTAAATTGAAAGAAGAAATAGCTAGGGTGTTAAAAGAAGAAGGTTATATATTAGACTATAGTGTACAACCTCTTGAAAACAATCTTAAATCAATCACGTTGCAATTAAAGTACTATCACGGTAGGCCAGTAATTGAGCGTATTTTGCGTATTAGCCGCCCCGGTTTAAGAGTGTATAAATCTTCTAAAGAGTTACCTTCAATCCCAGGTTTTGGTGTAGCAATTCTTTCCACCTCTCATGGTGTAATGACTCATGTTACAGCTAAAAAGAAAGGTGTTGGTGGTGAAGTTCTTTGTGAAGTGGCTTAATACTTGGGAGTAATAATATGTCTAGAGTCGCAAAAGCCCCCATTCAATTACCTGCTAACGTTGAACTCACAGTAGGGAAAGACACTTTAACAGTGAAAGGTCCGAAGGGTTCGCTGGTTCAACACTATAATAAGCATGTAGATGTTAGTAAGTGTAAAGAAGACAATAATAAAATATTGTTTAAACCTGCTTCAAATGATCCTAATGCGTGGGCTCACGCTGGAACAGTGCGTGCGTTAGTTAAAAATATGGTTGATGGTGTTACTAAAGGTTACGATCTGACCTTGGAACTGGTTGGTGTAGGCTATCGTGCACAAGCGAGCAGCAAAGCTTTAACTCTCTCGTTAGGGTTTTCTCACCCAGTTGAATATGAGTTACCACAGGGAGTGGCAGTAGAAACACCAAACAATACTACGATTATCATTCGCGGTATTGATAAGCAATTGTTAGGTCAAGTTGCTTCTGAAATTCGTGCTTTCAGGCCGCCTGAGCCCTACAAAGGTAAGGGAGTCAAGTACGCTGGCGAAGTTATTGTTCGTAAAGAAGCCAAGAAGAAATAAGGTATAAATCATGAATAAACAGAAAGCCCGTACTCGACGTGGTTTAAAAGCAAAAGCAATCCTTCGCCATTCAAGCAGACCTCGATTGGTGGTGTATAGAAGCGGTGCTCATATCTACTCACAAATTGTTACACGTGGTGAGAATGGTGATGTTGTTCTTGTTTCTTCATCCACAGTTGACAAAGAGTTGAAGGCCGCTCTTAAAGGCACAAAAGTTGAGCGAGCTCAACAAGTTGGTAAGTTGCTTGGCCAACGCGCAAAAGCCAAGAAAATAATTGATGTTTCATTTGACCGTGCAGGTTATAAATATCATGGCCGAGTGAAAGCTCTGGCTGAAGGTGCGCGTGAAGCTGGGTTGAATTTTTAAGGAACAGTTATGGCACTTGATGAATCACAAAAAACCGATGGATACCAAGAAAAATTAGTATCTGTAACACGTACAGCCAAAGTAGTTAAAGGTGGTCGTGTTTTTGGCTTTGCAGTATTGGTAGTTATTGGTGATGGAAAAGGCAAAGTAGGCTTTGGCCGTGGTAAGGCTAGAGAAGTACCTATCGCAATCCAAAAAGCGATGGAGCAAGCTAGAAAAAATATGACTTATATTCCTTTGGCTGGCAAAACTATCCATCACGAAATTACTTGGAACTATGGTGCTTCTAAAGTATTCATGAAGCCAGCCAGTGAAGGTACCGGGATTATTGCTGGTGGGGCAATGCGTGCAGTATTGGAAGTACTTGGTGTACAAAATATTCTGGCAAAAAGTATAGGTTCAACCAATCCAAGTAACATTGTTCGGGCTACCATTGGCGCTCTTACTAATATTGGAACACCTGATTATGTTGCTGCTAAACGCGGAAAAACAGTAGCAGAAATAATGGCGGAACAAGCATGAGTAAAAAATTAAAAATTACTTTGGTAAAAAGTACTATTGGTCGAAAGCCAAAGCATGTTCAAATTGCGAAGCAACTGGGTTTAGGTAAGTTGAATAGTTCAGTAATTCAAAGTGATAATCCCTGTATCCGTGGTTTGATTAATTCAATTTATTACCTGGTACAAGTCGAGGAGTGTGCGTAATGAATTTAAATACACTATCTCCAGATCCTGGTTCAAAACCAAGTAAAAAACGCCTTGGTCGTGGTATAGGTTCTGGCTTGGGTAAAACAAGTGGTAAGGGTCACAAAGGACAAAAAGCCAGAGCGGGTGGTTTCCACAAAATCAACTTTGAAGGCGGACAAATGCCTATTCAACGTCGTTTACCTAAAATGGGATTCAAATCCCGTGTTGGTAGAACGATTGACCAGGTAACTTTGACCGAGTTGGCTGCTGTAAGTGCAGAGCTTATTGATTTGGAAGCCTTGAAATCAGCCGGTTTGGTTAACAAAGCAATTCGAGAGGTGAAAGTTATTCTTTCTGGTGAAGTGAACATCCCCCTGAAGCTTAAAGGCTTGCGCGTTACCAAAGGTGCACGTGCAGCAATAGAGCAGGCGGGTGGCAGCATTGAAGAGTAATTATGAATAACCAAAGGCAAACTGCTAGCCAATCCCGTGGTGGATTGGCAGAACTTAAGTCACGATTGCTGTTTGTTGTAATTGCTATCTTGGTCTACAGACTCGGTGCTCATATCCCTGTCCCTGGACTAGACCCTCAGAAATTAGCTAATTTCTTTGGGGAACAGCAAAATACGATATTTGGTTTGTTCAACATGTTTTCCGGTGGTGCATTATCCCGGGTAACTGTATTTGCTATTGGTATAATGCCTTATATCTCTGCCTCAATTATAATTCAGCTGTTTTCAGTGGTTTCACCTAAGCTGGAGCAATTGAAGAAGGAAGGCGAGTCAGGCAAGAGAAAGATTAATCAGTACACACGTTACCTGACTTTGATTCTAGCCGTGTTTCAGTCGTTGGGTATGGCTAGATGGTTAGCCGGTCAGCAAATAGCGTTACAGCCTGATTTACTCTTCTATTTTACCGCAGTCGTTACTTTAGTAACAGGCACAATGTTTTTGATGTGGTTAGGAGAGCAAATCACTGAAAAAGGTGTTGGTAATGGAATATCACTGATTATTTTTTCCGGTATTGTTTCAAGCATGCCGAACGCGATTGCTTCGGTATTACAACAAGTTAAAGAAGGGCAAATGCAAGCACTTACTTTAATCTTGGTTGCAGTTATTGTGGTTGCGGTAACTGGGTTTGTTGTTTTTGTGGAAAGAGCGCAACGTCGCATTCGGGTTAATTATGCACAAAGAACTCATGGACGTAAGGTTTATGCTGCTCAAACAAGCCATTTACCATTGAAAATTAATATGTCAGGGGTTATTCCTCCCATATTTGCGTCCAGTATCATTCTTTTACCTGCTACACTTGCGCAGTTTTTTGCAAAGGGGAAGGGAATGGATTGGCTGGCAGATATAGGTATGGCACTTTCACCTGGCCAACCGTTATATTTGATTGTTTATGCTGCAGCAATTTTGTTCTTTGCTTTCTTTTATGCTGCATTAGTATTCAATCCCAAGGATACAGCTGACAATTTGAAGAAATCTGGTGCTTACATCCCTGGAATTCGTCCAGGGGAACAAACAACCAGATATATTGATTCAGTAATGACGCGTTTAACTTTGGTTGGCGCACTGTACTTGGTACTGGTTTGCTTATTGCCACAAATTTTAATGTATACCTGGCATGTGCCTTTTTATTTTGGTGGAACCTCACTGTTGATTATTGTTGTTGTAATTATGGATTTTGTTGCTCAAGTGCAAGCCCATCTTATGACACAACAATATGATTCTTTGATGAAGAAAGCCAATTTTAAAGGGACCAAGTTGCCCGGTCTTTTATGATTATTATCGGAGTTATTAATGAAAGTTAGAGCATCAGTAAAGCGCCTCTGCCGCAACTGCAAAATCATTAAGCGTGAAGGTACCATCCGCGTTATATGTAAAGATGCAAGGCATAAGCAAAAGCAAGGTTAAAATCCTTGCTTGATTTTGGTTCATTATAATAGTATTCTTCTGTCCCTTCCTGACAGAGCAAAAAATAACGTTCGGAGAGATTAATGGCTCGTATTGCAGGTGTAAACATACCCGATCACAAACACATCGTGATTGCGCTTACGTCGATTTACGGAATTGGCAAAACTACATCAATGAATTTATGTAAAGCAGTTGGCATTGAACCGTCAACAAAAGTATCTCAGTTAAGTGAAGAAAAATTAGAAGCTTTACGTACTGAAATTGCAAAAATGACGGTTGAAGGTGACCTGCGTCGTGTTGTTACGATGAACATAAAACGACTTATGGATCTGGGTTGTTACCGTGGACTTAGACACCGTCGTGGTTTGCCACTGCGTGGTCAACGCACTAAAACAAATGCGCGTACTCGAAAAGGCCGACGTAAAGGTAGCAGTAACTAATTTATATGTAGGAAATAAAGATGGCTATAACTAAGGCAAAGCAACAAAAAGTAAGAAAGAAGGTAAAACGCGTCGTAAATGATGGTATAGTCCACGTCCATGCTTCTTTTAACAATACCATTGTGACTTTCACAGATCGTCAAGGTAATGCTTTATGCTGGGCAACTGCTGGTGGTTCAGGTTTCCGTGGATCCAGGAAAAGTACTCCTTATGCTGCTCAAATTGCTACTGAGAGAGCTTCACAGGTAGCAAAAGAATATGGCATGAAGTCTGTGGCTGTATTTGTACATGGTCCTGGCCCTGGTCGCGAATCAACTATTCGTGAGTTGATATCCCAGGATTTTAAAATAGTAGAGATAACAGATGTGACTGGCATACCTCATAACGGATGTAAGCCACCTAAGAAACGTCGCGTATAAGATTCAGGAGTTTTTAATGGCTAGATACCTTGGTCCAAAATGCAGGTTGTCCCGTAGAGAAGGGACTGATTTATTTTTGAAAAGCGGTGTTCGTGATTTCAAAGCTAAGTGCAAATCAGAAAAGCAACCTGGTCAACACGCTGATAAACGTCCACGTTTAAGCGATTACGGTATACAATTACGTGAAAAGCAAAAAATCAGACGCTTTTACGGTGTTTTGGAAAAGCAATTCCGCAATTACTACAAAAAAGCAGCCGGTCAGAAAGGTTCCACCGGTGAGAATTTGGTGGTATTACTTGAAAGACGCCTCGATAATGTTGTTTATCGCATGGGGTTTGCAAGTACGCGTGCTGAAGCGAGACAATTAGTCGCGCATAAAGCAATTTTGGTTAATGAGAAAGTGGTAAATATACCTTCTTACTTGGTTAACCCTGGTGATGTAATTGCCATTCGTCAGAAGGCAAAAACGCAAGGGCGTATTCAGGCGGCTATCGCATTGTCTGAACAACGTGCTCCTTGTGATTGGTTAACTGTTGATTCTAGTGCTTGCAAAGGCACCTTTGCGACAGTGCCTACGCTAAATGACGTATCATCTCTTTATAACGTGAATTTAGTTGTAGAACTTTACTCTAAGTAAGCTCGGAGACCTAGCCGAATGATAAACGAAATGCTGACGCCATCTGTACTTAAAGTACTTGCTAATACGCCCTACCATGCTCGGATTGTGCTTGAGCCTTTGGAGCGTGGATATGGTCATACGCTTGGAAACGCTTTACGGCGCATCCTGCTGTCGTCAATGCCAGGTGCTGCCATTACTGAAGCTTCCATTGATGGTGTATTACACGAATACAGTACCATTGAAGGGGTGCAAGAGGACGTAGTTGATATTCTACTGAATCTGAAGCAGGTTGCTATTAAACTGACTACTGGTACTGAGGCCTACCTCACTCTAAGTAAGCAAGGCCCATGTCAAGTTACCGCTGGTGATATTCAGTTGACTCATGGCCAGGAAATCATTAATCCTGACTTGGTTATTGCCACTTTGAATGAGAATGGCAAGCTGAATATGACCTTGAAAGTTGAGCAAGGTGTTGGTTTTCATTCTACTGATTCATTTGTCAGAGCGTTTGACGAGGAAATGGAACAAAAATCAGTTGGCAAACTAAAGATTGATAATACTTTCTCACCGGTCAAAAAAGTGGCTTATTTTGTTGACAGTGCTCGTGTAGAGAATCGTACGGATCTTGATAAACTGACTATTGATTTGCAAACAAATGGCACTTTGGATCCTGAAGAAGCCATTCGTATCTCTGCTTCTATTTTGCAACGTCAATTGCATGCTTTTGTTGATATGAAGTTTGAAGAGTCACGTGCTGATAGTAAAGAGCGAAACGATTTTGATCCAGTATTATTGCGTCCAGTTGACGATCTGGAGCTGACAGTTCGTTCAGCAAATTGTCTGAAAGCCGAAAATATTTATTATATCGGTGATCTGGTGCAGAAAACTGAGAATGAATTATTAAAGACACCCAATTTAGGTAAGAAATCCCTCACTGAGATTAAGGACGTATTAGCGTCACGTTCTTTGTCATTGGGAATGAAACTAGAGAATTGGCCGCCAGCTAATCTTGGCGAGTAATATTAGGAGTTTTAGTCATGCGTCACCGTAATTCTGGCCGTGGATTTAGCCGCACAAGCAGTCACAGAAAAGCAATGTTTTCTAACATGTGTACTTCTCTAATTGAGCATGAGTTGATTAAAACAACTCTGCCAAAGGCTAAAGAACTGCGTCGTTATATTGAACCTTTGATTACAGTTAGTAAGTCTGATTCTGTTGCATCACGTCGTTATGTCTTTGACAGACTACGTTCTAAGAGTGCGGTAGGAAAACTATTTACTACCTTAGGCCCACGTTATGTTGAGCGTCCTGGTGGATATGTACGAGTTTTAAAATGTGGTTTCCGTCCAGGTGATAATGCACCAATGGCCATTGTTGAGCTTGTCGATCGTCCAGTAGCTGCTGAAGCCTCTGACGAGGAATAATCAAGGCTGTAGGATTATGAAACCCGCTAAGGCGGGTTTTTTTTGCTAATGCATTATGATCCGGTAGTCCAGGTGAAAGCCGGGAGCCGTAATCCGTGATTAAAAAAGTCTTTAAACCGGTTGTGCTGTTTTTGCTAAATGGCCAACGTCCACACGAACAAAAACTGAGTCGCCAAGCGCTGTGAGTGTATCACCAGCATATACCTCACATAGTACACGGGTTTTACGTTCAATTTTACCTTCGACTCGTGCCTTGAGCGTTAACAGAATGCCCATTGGCGTTGGTTTGATGTATTTCACGCCAAGGGATCCCGTTACGCAATCGATCCGTGGGAGTGTCCCTGCCTCGCGGCCTTCACTGCGATAGTGGTTTGCCATCGCTGTCCAGTTAGAATGGCAGTCGATGAGACAGCTGAGTAACCCGCCATATACAAGCGCTGGCCAACCGGTGTAGCACCTATCTGGCATGTGTGTTGTTACAACGTGCAAATTGTCATTATCCCAATAGCTTTTGATCCTCAGGCCATGCAGATTTTTTGAACCACAACCAAAACAAATGCCATCGGGGGCTGCAAGATCTTGCAAGGCGTAACTCTTCTTTTCCATAATCTGATCTCGGGTGATGACAACTATTAGTAGGTTAGTTGTTGTACGGTTCCAATAATATTTCCATTGTGCATTTCCTGCAAGTCTACAGCACAGTAACCTGAGATGCTTTCTGTTTAGGTTGAAAGGGAAGTAATTTGTTTCTTTATCGCAAAAGAGGAATTAAGAATGATTTATCCAATTAGTTATGAAGCAAATCCAAAATTTGAAGATATACAACTATTAAATGATGGCATTATGGAACAGGCTAAGAAGAAAAAAGGTATGAAACAACTTGATTTCTTTGCATTTTTTATGCGTGACGAGAACGGCAATATTGTGGGGGGATGTGCTGGTGATAATCTGTACGGTGGGTTATTTGTTGGCCAGCTATGGGTACAAGAGCAGTTAAGAGGCATGGGTTATGGTACCAAGTTGATGCACAGAGCAGAAGAGCTGGCAAGAAGGAGTGCATGTAATTTTATGGCAGTAAATACCTTCGATTGGGAAGCGCTTGAATTTTATAAGAAGCTTGGATTTTATGTGGAATTCGAACGAAAAGGCTTTGAAAAGAATTCGATATTTTATTTTCTTCGCAAGGAGTTAAGCTGACAGGGAGATAGAAGAGTGAGTGCGTATAGCCACACACTCTCCAATCACAAAGTTAGAATGGTATATCGTCGTCCAATTCATCAAAAGCATCTTGCGCTGCTTGAGCAGACTGAGCTGCTGATTGTGGTTTACGCGCTGGACTACCTTGCTGCTGTTGGGCTGGAGGAGGTGACATCTCGTCATAATTACCTGAGTTGCCTTTGCTATCTAACATTTGAATATCAGTGGCTACGATTTCAGTCGTATAGCGATCTTGCCCTTGCTGATCTTGCCATTTGCGAGTACGTAGACTGCCTTCAACATAGAGTTTGGAACCCTTACGTACATACTCACCAGCGATTTCGCCTAAGCGATTAAAACAGACGACACGATGCCATTCTGTACGCTCTTGCTTGTCACCGGTTTGTTTATCTTTCCAGGTTTCACTGGTAGCTACGGATAGGGTTGTTACTGCGTTACCATTGGGCATGTATCTAACTTCAGGATCCAAACCAACGTTACCGACCAAGATGACTTTATTAATCCCACGGGCCATTTTTTCTCCTGCGTGCGAAAGTTGTTAGACCAGTAATTATACCTAATCTAGGAGGAATCTAATAGTAAACAAATAGGAATCTAATGGTAATCTAATAGCAATCAAATAGGAATCAAATAGGAATCAAAGTTATCTAATCGGTTATCTAACACTATTTAGCCGTGATCTATTTGCTGCCGTTTGGAGTAGCGAGTTGCTGTAATACTTTTTCAATGCTGCCACCTTGATAAATAGCTTTATCCAGGCGACAGTAGATCACTTTTTCTTCCGGAGCTAGCATGATCTCTTTAATGCCTGGGAGTTTTTTAAGGTGTTGTATGAGTTCATCCTCCCCTCTTTTCAGATTCGCGGGGTAATTCACAATGAGGGTTGATAAATAAGCATGGGGTTGCATAGAAAAAGAAATAAACAGCCAGAGAAGTGCTAAAAGCCCATTGGTAAGAAAGATGCCTTTGTCACCTGCCCATTGGTAAAGTAGTCCAGCTAGTGCCCCGCCGGCAAAGATACCTAAAAACTGACTGGAAGAATAAATGCCCATTGCAGTTCCTTTACTATTGGCGTCGGCTTGTTTAGACACCAGTGAGGGTAAACTTGCTTCGAGAATATTAAAGGCCAGAAAATAGGCAAGCATTAATGCAAACAGGGAGAGCCAATATTGGTTTGAGAACGCGAGGAGAAACTGGGTTAGGCTGGTAACTAATACGGAGCCTATGAAAACAGGCTTCATTTGCCGTTTTTTCTCGGCAAGTAAAATAAAAGGAACCATAAAAATAAAAGCGAAGATCATCAATGGCAAATAGAAGTGCCATTGATGTGTCAAATGGCCTTGCTTGAGTTGCTCCTGGAGCATCATGGGAATGGCGTAAAAAGTCGCAGTTAAAATAAAATGCTGGAAAAAAATGCCCATATTGAGGCGCTGTAAATGCTTGTTATGGATAACCGCTTTGAACAGAGATGGGGTGGCTTCGCTATCGATATGAAATCGCTCTCTCTTCGGTGTTGGTATGACGCCATGGAGCAAAAATAAACCCAGGAAAGCCATTCCAGTGGTGAGATAGAAGATACCTGGTAAGCCATAATGATGAGTAATTGCTGGGCTAATTACCATAGCCAGGCTAAATGACAAGCCAATGGTCATTCCAATAACGGCCATCGCCTTTGTACGCTGTTCGTCGGGAGTTAGATCGGCGAGTAAGGCAATTAAAACGCTGCCAATTGCGCCGGTTCCTTGTAAAGTACGGGCAAGTATCATCATATAAATTGAGTGACTCAAGGCACCAATGAGACTACCGCTGGCAAAGAGCAGTAACCCAATAGTTAATAGCGGTTTTCTCCCATAACGATCAGATAACATGCCGAAAGGCATTTGCAATAACCCTTGACTTAAACCATAGCTGCCTAGTGCCAAACCTATGAGAGCAGGCGTTGCTCCTTGAAGGTGAGCGGCAAAAACGGTAAAAACAGGAATTAACATAAATAATCCCAGCATGCGGAATGAAAAAATTGCTGCTATAGGTAAAACACTGTTGAACCAGGAGGAATGCTTCATTGATAATTGTATGCCCATAATACGATGTGCTGATGGTACAAAGTTAACGTCTGAGAGACAAGAATATCATAGATCTTGTTAATTAATTCGCTAAAAATAGAGCAATGATCGACTGCGATTGACAGACTATCTGATTCGCTGTAGTTTGAGGCATTTTTAAACGAGAGGGAAATGGAATGGCTTTGCAGTTCGCCAATAGAGTAGCTTTAATTACAGGCGGTGCGCGTGGTATTGGAAAGGCTACCGCATTGAAATTAGCGCAAGCTGGATGTGATATCGCTATTGTTTATTATAACAGTTCTGATGAAGCGCAAGCCTTGGTAACAGAACTACAAGGCTTAGGACGCAAAGCCATCGCTATACAAGCGAATGTTGCTGATCATCAATCGGTTAAAGAAATGTATACGAAATTCCGCGAACATTTTAACCGGCTCGATTTCTTGATTAGTAATGCAGCGAGTGGTGTTTTAAAACCCGCGTTGAAAATGTCGACTAAACATTGGCGTTGGTGCATGGAAACGAATGCCTTGGCCCTGAATCATTTAGTATCAGAGGGACGGGAGTTGATGTCAGAGGGAGGTCGTGTGGTGGCCTTATCAAGCCTGGGGGCTGAACGAGCTATTCCTAATTATGCTTTCATTGGCGCGTCTAAGGCGGCGCTGGAAGCACTGGTACGTTCCCTGGCGCTTGAGCTTGCAGAATATGGTATCACAGCGAATACGGTTTCAGCCGGGGTAGTTGACACGGACGCCTTAAAACATTTCCCTAACCGTGAGCAGCTGCTTGATGAATATCAAGCGCACTCCTTATCGGCGCGACCATTAACACCCCAGGATGTAGCGAATGCGATTTATCTGCTCTGTTTACCGGAGGCAGCAATGATTAATGGGCATACCTTATTTGTTGATGCAGGATACAGTCGCGTAGGATAAATGCCAAGCAGGCGTTATTAGTGACGTCTAAGGGACTTTACCGATACGCAGCAAGCCTATTGTTTCATCAAAAGGTTTTTCTGCCAGAGTTACCAGGCTCTGATTTTGTTGGTCAATGATAGTCAATAGCGTGATTAAACTATTCACCCCGTGGCAAACAGCATCTGTACGTATGCTTTGGCTGATAAAATCACGCATAAAACCACCAATGGCCTGCGAAGGATTTCGGATGTCATAACTATTCGCTTCCGTGTAAGCATTTTGCAATAGCCAGCGGGTAGTTAAGATAATCGCATCGCGGTATTGCTTACAATTAGACTTGCCCTGGTTAAGACAAGATTGATGTAATTCACCCATCACTTCATTAATCCAGCCATTGCCGCTTGTGGCCATCGTGTCAAGGTAGCGCCCATGGTTGTAAGCATCATTGGGATCATCGATCTGCCTTGCTAAAATCGCTGACGCAGTTTTGTCTATTACTTCGCGATAAAGAGAACCGTTATTTATTTTACTGTAGTCGATTAATGCCATTAGAACCCAACTCGTCGATATGGTATTGGGGGCACGGAAATCATCACCAACAAAATCACCTTGTTTATTTGCTGCAATAGTCATGTACTGTGCGATTTTGCTGGCCGCATCATAATAACGTTCATCGTTGGTGATTAAGTAAAGGCGCGAAAGGGCGGAGAGTACTTGTCCTGAATAGAGAAAGGATTGTTTTTTGTTAAAACTCCAATTGTCTGCTTTGCAGCGCACCCCAGATATCACCTGGCCATTATCCTTTATCATAGTTAATAACCAATCTCCTGCTCGTTTAGCGGCACTGAGATAAGCTTCCTCGTGATAAAAACGATAAAGTTCCAAGAGCGTAAAAATCGTTTTGGACGTAGTGCCAACTGACAGAAAGCAAGTTTTTTCCTTGGTATTGATATCATAAGAATAATAAAAACTACCTGCCTGTTTTCCTTGTGTGACTTGCATCCCGAGTAGGAAAGCAGCGATTGCCTTGAAGTGTTTTTCCAGCTGCGGATCTTGATTCAAACGGTAAATTTTCAAAAGGGTATATAAACTTGAAGCACTATAAATGGTGTGTAATTTGCTACTGCGTTTGTCTTCTGCTACATCGTATTTTTTATAAAAGCCATGCAATTGCGGATGCAGGTTGTTAAGTAGATAATGTTGACTGGAATAAATCTGTTGTTTAATTAAATCGCTGTCTAAATAACGTATGACTACACGATTGCTTTGCAATTCCAATCCTTTTCCCTTGTCCTCAATGAATGAATAATAGCGGCGGGGTGGGTAGTCAAAAATAACCTGGAAGCGAAATGCAGCCAATTCTTTTGTACCAATAGGTTTTAAGCGGCTTTGTTCCAAAGCACGCTCTGTTGCTTTTGCAATCGTTTTGGATAACGAGGCTTCATTTGCGGTCCCCACACCGAGTTGTTGCCCTTGAAAATAGGCAATTACACTCACATACCAGTATCTATGTGCATATTGTGTATCCCATCGTTTATCCAGTATTTGAGCATTTGGTAGAGGAGTATTAAAGAGCGTATAGGCTGCAATGGAGCGGACATACTGGATGACTGTGTCGCGAAACTCATTATTTTGTTGGTTGGCTGAGGGGAGAGTAATTGTTGGGCTGGATGGTAAAGCTGCGGCGGGTAAACTCTGTGTGAAAGGCAGCAAAACCAGGCTTAATAAGCTAGTTGTTATTATTTTATGCATTAATCAGAATCCTTTGGCGCTAAAAAAGCCGAGGGTTGCAAATACTAGTTCCCAATTATGCTTCATTCTTTCTTTATTTTCATGCTAACGAAAAAAATTCTTATATTAACCCCCATGTTTGTATAAATGATATACATCTAATGTATGTCGACGTAGCTGAGCGCTAAAAGTTTGTGATACAATCTGAAGTTTTTTGAACTAGCTGAGCTCTGAGGATAGAACATGAATGTAGATAGCGTATACCCCAAGGTGAGGGAAATTATCGCTGACGTACTGGTTATCGACGAAGAAGAAGTCTCTTTAAACAGTCGATTGATTGCTGATTTGGGTGCTGAATCTATCGATTTTCTCGATTTGGTTTTTCAGTTAGAAAAAGAATTTGCTATCAAAATACCACGAGGTCAATTAGAGAAAAATGCTCGTGGCGATTTGGCGGAAGATGAATTTGAGAAAGGTGGCGTGTTAACAGCACAAGGGATGCAGGCACTTAAAAATTATCTAAGTGAAGTCCCTGCTGAACATTTCAAGGCTAATATGAAGGTCAATGAAATTCCTATGCTGTTTACGGTAGAAACCTTTTGTAAGCTGGTTGTTGTTGCTGTCAGCGAGCAGAACGCTTGTGAAACTGTCGCCTGATGCGCTTTCTATTTGTTGATAGAATCCTGCAATTGTCCCCTGGTGAAATGGTGCGGGGGGTAAAGCACATTACACAGGATGATACCTACCTTTGTCCAAGTGCTGAAGGCCCTCTCTGTTTTATGCCTTCTTTGATTGGCGAGACGTTGGGGCAGTTAGCAGCTTGGAATGCCATGTCTTTCAATGATTTCACATTAAGACCTGTTGCTGGGGTTGTAGCAAGCGCACGCTTGCATCGCCCTGCCTATGTCGGTGAAACGTTGTTGTTGGAGTCCTTTATTGAGCGTCTGGATGATGATGCTGTACAGTACCATAGCGTAGCTCGTGTTGGTGACGAAGTGATTTTCAATATTGAGGGGGCTTTAGGGCCTATGCTGCCTATGGCAGATTTTATTGCTCAGGATGAGGTGCGTCGTCAATTTAATGAGGTAAATAGACCCGGTGAATGGCCTCCGCAGAGTTTTGTTGAGGGGGCTGTTACCGAAAAACCTGATTCCACTCGTATTACTGGGCTCCCTAGGTGTGTGGCTCCTATGTCGTTTGACCATATTCTGACTTCAGAGCCAGGTGTAAGCTTGAGTGCAATAAAATCTATCACTCGGGCTGCTCCTTATTTTCCAGATCATTTCCCCAACAAACCGGTTTTACCCCTGACTATTTTATTAGAGTGTAAATTGAATTTGGCGCAAGAATTTGTGCGACGTGCCTCTTTCTCTAATGCCTATGTAGTCAGTGAATTCCGTAAAATTAAAATGAGTGGATTTGTTTACCCCGGCGACGTTCTAATCTGTTATGTCAAAGTCAAAGAGCAAGATGAACAACAATTGGTGTTAAGCTATCGCAGTGAAGTGGCTGGTAAACGAGTATGTGTTTTAGATGTAGTGATGAAGGCGAAAGGTACGAAACATGAAAAATAGACGCGTGGCAGTTACTGGTCTGGGAGTTGTATCGCCCTTAGGCAATGATGTGCAATCTACTTGGACTAATCTGCTGGCAGGTCAATCCGGTGTCGCTGAGATAAGACAATTTGATGCCAGTGCTTTTCCTACCTATATTGCAGCAGAAGTCAAAGGGTTTACATCAAATCTGGCTAGTGGCGGGAAGCACAAGCGGTTTACCATGCCGTTTACCCAATATGCTCTGGATGCTGCACAGCAAGCTTTTGCAGATGCAGGAATTCGACCGGAAAAGCCGACTGCCAAGCGTTGGGGAGTGGTGACCGGAAGTGGAATGATGACTGCCGAATTTTCTTATCTGCAACGGTTTCAACAAACTTGCGCTGCAACGGGTGAGATCGATTGGAGTCAATTGCAGAATAATACCCAGGATTTTTATAGGTTGGTTGATTTTGGAAAAACAACCTCAAACTCCGGTTTGTCTTCGCTTATTCAGGAATTTGGTATTGAAGGTTTTGCAACGTCTGTGCATACAGCCTGCGCTTCTGGAGGACAGGCTTTAGGGCTGGCCATGCAAGTTATTCGCCGCGGTGAGGCTGATTTTATGTTGGCAGGTGGTTTTGATTCCATGATCAATCCTTTAGGCCTTTCCAGTTTCTGCCTGTTAGGCGCTTTATCTACTTATAATGAGACACCAACAACAGCAAGCAGGCCGTTTGATGGTACTCGTAATGGGTTTGTCCTGGGTGAGGGTGCAGCGTTCCTAATATTGGAAGAGTGGAGCAAGGCAAGGGCTCGCGGCGCAAAAATCTATGCTGAATTGGCGGGGGAAGGCAACTCGTTAAGCTCTTATCGGATTACGGATTCCCATCCTAATGGCGATGGCGCTATCCAAGCGATTGAACGGGCTTTGCAAGATGCGGGTGTGCAAGCGAGTGATGTTGATTACATCAATGCACACGGAACCTCAACTAAAATGAATGATCTAAGTGAAACGAATGCAATTAAAGCCGTTTTTGGGGAACAGGCCTATCAATTACCAGTCAGCTCTACAAAAAGCCAGACAGGCCATTTGATTGCCGCTGCTGGGGCATTGGAAGCTGTCTTGTCTGTTTTATCGATTCAACATGCACAAGTTCCCAAAACAGCCAATTTAACGGTAGCCGATCCTGAGTGTAACCTGGATTATGTCGTTGATGGTCCACGCGAAAAATCATTAGGTGTGGTACTATCCAATTCTTTTGGGTTTGGCGGTTCAAATAGCTGTTTGCTATTCAAGCATCCCGAATTTGAAGGAGCTGGTAAATGAGTAACGCCAATCGTGTTTTTATTACAGGACTAAGTGCTTTAACTGCTTGTGGTGAAACGGCTGACAGCACCTGGGATGCGCTGCTTGCCGGCCAAAGTGGTATCGGTGAAATCAGTCAATGGGATTTATCAACGTGGGCTCACCGGTTGGGGGGAGAACTGAAGAATTTTCAACCTGCCAAGATGCTCCCTGATCGCAAACTAATGAAAGTTATTTCGCGTCAGGATGCGATGGGTATTAATGCAGCGATGCAAGCCATCAATCATAGCCAGCTTCTTCCTTATCGTGAAACCCTGGCTGCTACAGAATCTTTTAATGATCAAACGGCTGTGTATGTTGGTTCGCCCGGGAATAAATATTTCCAACAATATGATTTTTTGCCTTTGCTCGCCAAAACAGGCAGTGATATGCAGCAGTTTGCTACACAGCTGTTTAATGAAGTGCATCCCATGTGGTTACTGCGCATTTTACCTAATAATGTTCTGGCTTATACCGGTATTAGCTATGGTTTTAAAGGGCCTAATCACAATATCACTAACCATGCAGTTAGTGGCACACAGGCTATTTTAGAGGCTTATCATGCGATTAGGCAGGGACAGGCTGAACGCGCAGTAGTCGTTGGCTACGATATAGGGATTGAACCTCAGGCACTTTTTTATTATGAAAAATTGGGAGTCATGAGTGCAAATCATTTAAAGCCCTTTGATAAAGAACATGATGGGACTGTCTTAGCCGAGGGGGCCGCTGCATTGATTCTTGAAAGTGAAGCAAGTGTGCAAGCGCGTTCTGCGACTTGTTATGGAGAAATTGTCGGAGGTCTGTCTGCCAGTGAGGCATCCGGGCTTTTTTCTATTGAAGCAGAAGGCAACCATTTGGCTGAGCTGATGTCGAATACCCTTGAGACTTACCAAATTAATTCCTCCGAAGTCGGTTTGCTAGTGGCTCATGGCAATGGCAATAGCAAATCAGATGACAGTGAGGCGATAGCGATTCAGCGTGTTTTTGGTGATAACCCTGTACCGGTTACTGCGTTTAAATGGGCAATGGGGCATACGCTTTGTGCTTCAGGTGTTTTGGATACGGTATTGACAACCTATGCTTTGCGTAACGATTGTGTCCCCGGTATCGCTAACTTCAATCAGGCCGCCTCTGTATGCGAGCCATTAAACATAAGCGCTCATCATCGTCCATTACAAGGTAATAAAAAGGCTGTCATGCTCAATCGTGGGTTTGCCAGTATGAATGCTTGTTTGGTGATCAAAGCTTGTGACTGAATTAGCCGATAAGATTAATAGCCTGCCCTTATCATGGAGCGGGCGTTTTTTATACCGTTATCTACCTTATCGCCGTAAGGTCATTATGGCTAATATTGCGCAAGTATTTGGTGAACACTTGACTATCGCGCAGCAAACCCATCTTGCTAAAGCATTTTATTCGCACCTGGCTACCTCCATCAAAGAAGCAATTCAGTTGCGTTTTATGAGCGAACAGACACTTAGCGAACGTGTGGAAGTACGCGGGTATGAGCGTTTGTTGGCGATTGCTGCTGAAAATAAAGGGGTGTTGGTATTAACGGGTCACTTTGGTAATTGGGAATTTGCACCGCTTGGCGGAATTCTCAATTTTAAGCAGTTTCAAGGCCAATTTCATTTTATCCGCCGTACTTTAGGAAATAAAACATTAGAGCGCATCTTGTTTAGCCGTTATTACCGTGCAGGGTTAAATGTGATTCCCAAGAAAAACTCACTGCAACAGGTTTGTGACGCACTGGATCAAAATCACGCGGTGGTTTTTGTTTTAGATCAACATGCCTCGATAGTCAATCGTGATGGTATTGCAGCGGAATTTTTTGGTAAGAAAGCTGGAACTTATCGCAGTCTGGCAAGCTTTGCGCGTCACACAGGAGTACCAGTGGTTCCTGCTGCAGGTTACCGGCTACCTGATGGGCGTCATGTGCTTGAATTTCATGAGCCGATCAAATGGCAAGACTATGGTAGTACCCAAGAATCAATTTATCGCAATACCCTTGCTTATAATCAGGCGTTGGAACGCATTATTTTAGCCCACCCAGAACAATGGTTGTGGTTACATAAACGCTGGAAATTAAAAGAAAAATAACCTTCGTTTACCGAGATAAATGGCTTTATGGCGCCCCCCGCATTAATTACTGGGAATAAAAAACTCAAAATCGTAATTATACATTCGTACAAAAGTGCCATCATTTAGAATTTGCTCCAGGACCGCGTCTATTTGCTCAATTTGTTCTCTGTTGTCCATCGTTGTTGCAATAGCAATACCATCACCTAATGAAAATTGCTCCGGAAGTGCTCGTACACGTGTGGGATATTGATGCATAAAAAACATCGCGGTGTAGGTGTTCATGAAAACAGCATCAATGGTATTCGAATTAAGAGCCTGGATTAAATTGCTAGGCTCTTCAAAGGGTACTACGATTAACTGGTCAACAAAATTTTGCTCAAGGTAATTGAAATATTCCTTTCCTTTTAAACAACCTACTTTTTTTCCTGCTAAATCTTTTGCATGTCTGAAGGGAGCTTGCTTCAGGGTAACAAATACAGCAGAGCTAGGCATGTAAGGAATGCTAAATAAATAGTGTGATTGACTATAGGGTGTAATAATAATGGCCCCCAGTACAAAATCGACTTTGTTCGCTTGCAAGGCGGAAAGTAACTCGTAATACCGCATACCAATATATTGGCATTGCCAATGCAGGCGTGCGCAGATTGTATTCATCAATTGAATATCGAATCCCCCAATTGGATAGGCAGGATTATTAACTACAAAGGGCGGATCATAGATTGGCGTGCCAATTTTAACAGTGGCATTTACATGACAAGATAAGCAAAAAAACAGCGTTACTACGACTCGAAGACAGGCCTTTGCCATAGACGCATCCCATACTCATTTTTTTTTAAGTATAGAACGACTTTGGATCATAAATAAAATAGGTCCAACTCTCTCTATAGAGGACAAAACTTGAGAATCGAGTCTTTTGCGGGCATTTAGCGAAGCGAGCGAGCTTGATTCTGAACAAAAATTTGTTTTTGTTCACAACGACAATAAACATTTTTGCCCTGTACCGACTCTAAATCGAAATAATGGCTGGAACATCATTACCGTGGTTGGTTTATATGTTACCATTAGCTCCTTTTCTTGGCCATGTGGCATTAATAAACGGTGAGATTAGGCATGTTTTATCGAAAAATGTTGAAATCAAAAATTCATCGCGCTTGTATTACCCAAGCTGATTTGGATTATGAGGGGAGTATCACCCTGTCCCCAGAACTACTTGCAGCGGCTAATATTTTACCCAATGAGGCCGTCAATGTGTGGAATGTGACAGCAGGGACGCGATTTGAAACCTATGCTATAACGGGTGAAAAAGGGTCTAAAGACGTCTGTGTCAATGGTGCCGCCGCTCATTTAGTCACGCCTGGCGACATTGTTATTATTGCAACCTTTATTCAGCTTCCTGAAGAGCTTTGCCAGAAGCATCATCCTAAGGTTGTCTTCGTCGACAGCAATAATCGTATAAAAGAAGTCCGCCCAGAGCTCGCAGAGAACAATAAGAAGGCTCAGAACTCTGATGAGATTGTTTGTGCAATCTAGCCCTCTTTTCTTGCATTAGAATTCGGGGGGGGGGCGCAAATACAGAGGCTAGTTCACTATAAAATTATAAGCGTTTCGCGAGGTATGTCTTTAAGAGCCAGATAAAAAACTGTCGTCATCGTTACAAATTTGAGGCTTGCAACGACGAAATAGACGTACCCTGTGAAGCTTGCACAAGATTATCGTTACGAGCTTTTATCTTGCAATGGTGCTTAGCTAGATAAAAATTGCCAAAACAAAAGCAAGATAAAAGCAGTAATAGTCTAGGCGATGAAAGGAGAGGTAGAAGTATCTGGGGTGCTCGCTTTTACAACCGGCGTACTAACGCGGCTTGCACCTCTTCCAAAGAAACCAGAGAGACTTGCGAGGAAACCTTGATCTTCTGTTTGAACCGGTTTTTCAGACGGCGTTAATCTGGAGCGAATTGTCGCAGCCATCTTATGAAGCTCCGGCGAATTCTTACTCCCTGTTTCGTAACTATAATAGCGGTAACGAGTTGGCTTACCATCCTCGTAATCTGTACCATTAAGCTTATTTCGGTTGGTAGGGAGTTCCGTATTCCTTTCCATCCATTGCTGCAGGTTCTCTTTACCCGCTAACCAAATATAAGCAGGTAATGTTTCCCAAGTCTCGGGGCTGGTTACTGTACGTACTTGTTTAACCAGAATAATGGGTGTGTTTATCTCTACCATGGGGATCTGTTGATCATCAAAGCTGTTGGGATTTTTATCATAACTGTCCAGCGTTTTATATAAGTCCTTATAATGACCCAATACACTATTAAGCTCTGGTATTGAAGCAGCAGTAAGAAGTTCTTCGTCACTTAAAGGAACAAATGGCGTTTTCAGAGCCGGTGGTTTTCCTAAATTAAATTCCTCAAACTCCTTTGCCGTTAGTGTATCTTTCGCCGTAGGCTGAGGATGAGTAAAGGATCGCTGTAACGCCACCTGAAGGAGGTTGAATGATGGAGTGGGCAGATCAAAAAAGTCTTGGTTAATTGCTTGGGTATTCTCATCTTCTGCACGCAAATAATTAAAAAAGCTAAATGGAATCTTCCACCATTGTTTAACAACATGAACCAAGCCTTTGTTATAACCCTCGGTTAAACCATAAGGAACCGTATAGGCTAAGTCTTCAATTGCTTTGAGCACTAATCTTACGCTACCGATGACTAGTAAGGGCGGAAGGATTAGGCGATTAAGACCAAGCGCCATTACTGTACTAAAAAGAGTCAAAGAAAAGCTGTGAGTTACTTTGTAAGCCCAGAATGCTGCGGCTATTGGAAGAGCAACACGAACAGTTAACGTGAATGCCAAGAGAGCGAGCGACATGAGCAGATTCAGCATGAGAGAGGTAAGCGAGAATAAAGTAACCCCTGCAATAGCCCCGAAAACTTTGTCGAGAAAATTGATTGCGACTTTGGCAATACGTTCTACTGAATCAAGCGCGGGTTGAGCATATCTCTTTACTGATCCAAGCATGGTTAATGTCCCCATCTAGTACTTCAAGCACTGTATTGTATAAAAAATTAGCTAAGAGTGCAAGTATTATTAATTTTTATAGCTTCTAGCGTGGTCTATTCTATGTGAAGAAAATTAACACAATATTAACAAGACTAAATAGACATTTTTAAATACGAGTGTCCACTCCACAGGACGAAAAAAGACGGCTCTTACTATACTTTAAATAGAGTAGCTGATAGAGGGAGAAAACCATGGACTTAACCCTTTTTTTAGCCAGAGTGATTGGCTGGTACTTTGTGATTATCAGTCTGTATATGTTGTTTTGCCAACAGGCATTAAAGGCGATTATCGTCGATATTTTAGGGCAGAGGGCATTAATGTTCTTTATTGCCCTATTAACGGTGGTTTTGGGCTTGCTTTTGGTGATAAGTCATAATGTTTGGGTAATGGGTTGGCCCGTCATTATTACTCTAATAGCCTGGCTGGTTTTGGTCGGGGGAGTTTTCCGCTTGATTAATCCGGATTTATTAACAAAAGTAGCGCAATGGTGGTTACGTAACCCTGCTTACCTTGTTATCGCCGCCATTATCTATCTGCTTATTGGCCTTTACCTTCTTTACAGGGCTTACTTTATTTAACAAGAGTAAGCCAAATTAGAGGATTGCTATTTTTGCCAAAAATGAGGCGAAAAAAGGATAAGAAGAGAAAATATCTCCAAACGGCCTGCGATCATGGAAAAGATAAGCAGCCACTTGCTGGGGGCGCTGAGATCAGCAAAATTGTCATGGATATTACCTATCCCGGCACCCGCGTTAGATAGCGTTGCAGTAATGGCTGAGAATGAGGTAATCAAATCATTCCCTAACGCCATAAATAAAAGTATAAAAGCCACAAAGAGGGCAATAAACACCGATATAAAGCCCCACATGGATTGTAAAACAGGCTCTGGCAGGGTATGTCTACCAAATTTAATGGGGATGATGGCGTGGGGGTGTAGTAAACGCACCATTTCACGTTTACTTTGTTTATAAATCAACAGGGCACGGATGACTTTTACACCGCCGCTTGTTGAGGTTGCACAGCCGCCAACAATTGATAGCAGCATCAGTAAAAGGGGTACATAAGTTGGCCAGCTGTTAAATGGAGCAGAAATAAAACCGGTTGTTGTGGCCATTGAAATCACATTAAATAAACTTTTCACCAGCGCGTGCGGATCAGCGGCAAAAAAACCGTACATGACGAGACTGAGCGTTACCAGGCAGCTGGCTGTAAATAAAAAAGCAACATAGAGACGAAACTCTTCATCTTGCCAATAATGGATGAGGCTGCGCTTTTTAAAAGCAATAAAATGCAGGGCGAAGTTGGTGCCGCCCAATAACATGAAAAAACAGGCAATTAACTCGATGGCATCGTTTTGATAATAAGCAAAACTATTATCGTGCATCGAAAATCCGCCAGTGGAGACGGTCGTAAAGCTTTCGCCCAAGGCATCAAACCAGTCCATACCTGCAGCCCAATAGCTCAACATACAAAGGAACGTTAATAGAACATAAATAAACCATAATGCTTTGGCGGTGTGGGCAATGCGAGGAGTTAATTTACTATCTTTCATTGGTCCTGGTGTCTCTGCCCTGAACAATTGCATGCCGCCCACGCCAAGCATAGGCAAGATGGCTACTGCCAGGACTACAATACCCATACCTCCTAAAAACTGTAATTGTTGACGATAAAACAAAATCGCATGAGGTAAGCCGTCTAAATGCCTGATAATGCTTGCCCCAGTCGTTGTAAATCCAGATACCGATTCAAACAGTGCGTCAGTTAAACCATGATTTTCATGACGAAGGGCGAATATAAACGGTAGGGAAGCGAAAAAACAAAGGACAAACCAAAATAAGACGACAAGCAGAAAACCATCGCGGATTTTGAGTTCGTGATGCTGGGTTCTAAAGCACAGCCAAAGTGCGCTACCAGTAACAAAAGTACAGGTGAAGGCCGCGACGAAGGGCAGCCAAAAATGTTCATTAAATATCGGATTAATGATGAGTGGTGTAAGCATACTGACGCTAAACATCATTAACAGCAAACCTAAAAGGCGCAGGATGGTTTTAATTTGCATTACTTACTTTAATCTCACCTTGGCCAAATGGAGTGGTTTTGGGCTGATAATCATAACACCAGGTTGAGGGCAGTGGTCAATAGCGGAATCAGAGACTTCTTTCGAACCTCTACTGCATTGGCGCATCGCTTCGTCGAACCGGTGCTCGAATCCTCATGTACTGACGTGTACACTGCGGTTCTGCGCGCCGTTTCTCCTCGCGCTGCTCTCACTGCAGCGAGTTTCGCAAGAAGTCTGCTGTTTTCAACTGGTAAAGGCCAGGTTTACCTGAAATAGCGATTCTACTTGACGGACATAGCGTTTTTTTAGCAACAGCAAGATGACATGATCATCCGATTCAACCACCAGTTGCGGATTTGCCATAAGTAATTTTTCACCCCTTACAACAGCGACAATAGAACAACTGGGAGGTAATTTAATTTCTGATAATTGACGTCCGACAACCTGGGAAGTTAACTGATCGCCGTGAGTAATCAACTCAATCGTTTCAGCCTCGTCATTTTGTAAACGATACACTTTGATCATGTTCCCACGCCGTAATTTGGTAAGAATACTGCCGATAGTGATTAATTGCGGAGAAATGGCGTGATCAATGGGGCTGTCTTCAATAAGTTCGACATAGGCATTGCGATTAACCAACGCAATGGCATGGCGTGCTCCCAGACGCTTGGCTTGCAAACAGGACATGATGTTAGCTTCATCATCGTTGGTGACAGCACAGAATACATCGGTAAATTCAATATTTTCACTAACGAGCAGATCGCGATCGGCAATATCACCTTGTAAAACAGTCCCTTTATGCAATTGAGAGGCTAATTTACTGGCATGGGTCAAATTGCGATCGATCACCTTGATACGGTATTTTTTTTCCAATGCCTGGGCCAGCTTGGTCCCAATGTGTCCACCACCTGCAATCATAATGCGGCGATTGGGATGGGTATAACGTCCCAGGGCGATAAGGAGCTGTTGAATTGCCGGGGGCGAGGCCACGAAAAGAACATCATCATCGGCCATAATTTCACAATCACCCTGTGGGACAATAGCAATTTTATCGCGAAAAATCGCAACCACTCGCGTTTCAATGGGCTTTAAATGTTGATAAAGCTGCTCAACAGTTTTACCTACCATCACGCCGGCGGACTGGGGTTTAATAGTAACCAGTAAAACCTTTCCTTCAGCAAATTCGAGAACTTGGGTAACACCTGGGTAGTCAATTAAATTTTCAATATGTTCGGTTACCAGTTTTTCTGGGCTAATACATACATCAACAGGCACATGTTCATTGCAAAATAATTGGGGGTAATCGTAATAATAGCGCGAGCGGATGCGGGCAATTTTTGTGGGGGTGCGAAACAAGCTATAGGCAATTTGGCAGCCCATCATATTAATTTCATCGCTATCAGTGACTGCAATTATCATGTCCGCCTGTTCTATACCCGCAGTAATGAGAATATTCGGGTGGGCAGCTGAACCCAGTACTGTTTTGATATCAAGCTTATGCTGTAATTCGCGCAAGCGATCCTCATTAAGATCGACCAGCGTGATATCATTGTCTTCACGCGCCAGATTACGTGCCAGTGTCCCTCCAACCTGTCCAGCCCCTAAAATGACTATACGCATGACATTAATACTCCTTCATAGACGAAGGTTGCAGGGCCTCTTAGATAGATAGGGCCGTTGATATCCGGCCAATCAACAATCAATTCCCCGCCAGGCAGCGTAATATGAATTTGAGGTGCAAGCTGGTGATAAAGTCTGCCGATTGCTGCAGCAGCGACGGCACCACTACCACAGGCTTGGGTTTCACCACAGCCACGTTCATAAACGCGTAAACGAATTTGATTGGTGCTAATCAGTTGCATGAAGCCTGCATTGCATTGCTCGGGAAACAAGGTGTGTTCACTAATTTCTTTTCCCAGACGGTCTATTGCTATTTCAGCAAGATTTTTTACGACACTGACTGCGTGAGGGTTACCTACACTTAAGGCATGTACTTGCCATAGTGTGCCATCGTTGAGTGGCAACGAATAGAAAGGGGCCTGTTGTTTTACTTGCAGAGGAATCGCGTCAGGCACAAGATTAGGTTGTCCCATATTAACGGTAACAGTTTGATCGTCATGCAGTTCCAGGTGCATTTTGGTCGTACAGGTTGCAACAGTTATTCTTTTTTTAGTAGTTAAACCATAATGAAAAACAAAACGAGCCAGACAACGGGCGCCATTACCACATTGCCCTACCTCCTGCCCATCTGCATTAAAAATGCGATAAAAAAAATCAATGCCTTTTTCTTTGCTGGTTTCAACGAGTAAACACTGGTCAAAACCGACTCCTGTATCACGTTTGGCAAGGAGGGCAATTTGTTGCGGAGATAAATCGACTTGCTGGCGAATGGCATCGATCACCATGAAGTCATTCCCTAAACCGTGCATCTTGGTAAATTGAATAGTCATTTAGCGGCTCATTAATTCATTGTGGCAACTGGGATTTTTTTGGTGTTTGCGTATCAGTAGGCAGATAGAGAGGGCCTTTTTGCCCGCAAGCTGATAATACTAAGGATGCCCAAATAATAAGTATAATGGTAAGCAAGCGCATCATGCATAATCTGCAATAATAAATAACAGAGTATAGTGAATTCATCATGAAAGCGCTATTAGGGACGGTTGACATTTCTGCTATCCAGGCCGAAAAGCGTTGATTTGCCAGGCTACGCTGCTCATTGACTCTCCTGTAAACGGTGTTGCGCTGCGCGTAAATCAACGCTTTTAGACTCAATCTGGCGAAATGTTAATCGACCCAGGAGTTTCGAAAGAGGTCTATTGCTATAGGGAAGCGCTTTGGTGATAATTTGAGTTTTTTTGTTGGAGCTATGTTGAACGTTTATGTAAAAGAGCCAACACAGCAGGCGAAAGCTTGTATGATTTGGATGCACGGTTTAGGTGCTGATTCCTCGGATATGATGGGGTTAGTGGAACAATTGCCCCTTGGTGATGTAGCACTTCGCCATGTTTTTATTGATGCGCCAGTCCGGCCGGTTACTATCAACAATGGTATGTCGATGCGTGCCTGGTACAATATTCTTGGTATGCAACTGACCGATCGCGAAGATCGAGAAGGTATTTTGGCTTCGCAAAACTATATTCGCCAGATTGTTGATGCCCAGATTGAGCAAGGCTTTTCGACAAATCAAATTATGTTGGCTGGCTTTTCTCAAGGTGGGGCAATGGCTTTATATACGGCTTTAAATCTGACAACGCCGCTTGCTGGGGTTGTGGCTCTATCTGCTTATTTGCTATTGGCAACTCAGTGCAAACCCGTTCTTGCTAAAAATACACCACTGTTTCTTGCTGGCGGACAATATGATTCTGTTGTTTCACCTGTCTGGACTAAGCAAACAGCTGCCTGGTTAACCGCAACAGGGTATAAAAACTTAACCTTTAATGAATATCCAATGGATCATGCTATCTGTGCCGAGGAAATTGCTGATTTGGCTCGTTGGATCAGAACCCAAGTAAAAGGAGACTTTTGATGACTGTTGTAAAAAAATCCCGTGTGGTTCCTTTTACATGTGAGCAAATGTATGGCCTGGTTAATAATGTCGAGCAGTATGCCGAGTTTTTACCTTATTGCTCACAAAGTCTGGTGCATCATCGTGATGAGGATGAAGTGCAGGCAACCTTAGTCATTGCAGCGGCGGGAATGAGCAAATCATTTACTACCCGTAATCGTTTGCAAGCGAATAAGATGATTGAAATTCGTTTAGTCGATGGGCCCTTTAGCCATCTGGAGGGGTTTTGGCGTTTTGATGAAGTTCCGGAAGGTTGTAAAGTGTCATTTGATTTGGAATTTGAATTTGCCGGCCGTATGTTTTCAATGCTTTTAGGCCCTGTCTTTGAACAAGTTACCGACAAGATGGTAGATGCCTTTTGCGATCGCGCTGAGATGCTTTATGGTAAACGTTGAAATTGTTTATATAGCCGCTGATCAGACAACCATACAATTAAAACTCGCTTTACAAGCGGGAGCAACCGTTGCGGATGCGCTTAAGGAGTCAGGTATTTTTGAGACCCATCCAGAGGTGCAAACGTTGCCGATAGGGATTTTTACCAAACGTGTTGCGATGGATACGGTATTAAAACCAGGCGATCGCCTTGAAATCTACAGGCATTTAACGGTGGATCCGAAAGAGAAAAGAAGACAACGCGCCAAGGCAAAGGATTAACTTGATATCTGTTAGCCGAATCCAGTGATGCCAGGACCCTGGTATCACTGGATTCAGTCATTATGGATGATGCTCAATACGCGATAACACGCCATGAGAAAAATACAAGCTTAAGTTGCGTACATGCATGCCATTGCCGCCTTTACGCCAGGTATAGGCGTAGTCCCAGCGCTCATTGTTAAAAGTGGGGCTTAGTAAACTGGTCCCCATGAGAATTGCAACGTCATGTTTACTCATACCTAGTCTTAAACGTTCAATTTTGCTTTGGGGTAATAAATTACCTTGTTGCACAATCCGTCTGGAAAAATCATAGTCCACACAGTGGGTGAGTGTTAAGGTCAACGCGATACTAATGAGAATGGTTCTAATTCGCATTTTTTTTGCCTGTCGTGAAAAATTTCGCCATAATAGCATGCCATCAATAGAAAGACACCTGGATCAAAGGTGTTGAATATCACGCAGAGGAGTGCTTGTGGAAGAGAGCCAGCAATTAAAAGACGCCGGATTAAAGATCACGATGCCCCGCTTGAAAGTATTACAGATTTTAGAGCAATCACGAGATCATCATTTAAGTGCAGAGAGCGTATACAAAGCGTTACTGGATATGGGGGAGGATGTTGGTTTGGCAACGGTTTACCGTGTGCTCACGCAGTTTGAAGCAGCTGGTTTAGTCGCCCGTCATAATTTTGAAGGTGGTCATTCGGTATTTGAACTCAGCCAGGGGGAACATCATGACCATCTGGTCTGTGTAAAATGCGGCAGGGTCGAAGAATTTATTGATGAAATTATCGAACAACGGCAACGTATGATTGCAGAGGAAGCCAATTTTAAAATGACTGACCATGCTTTGAATATTTATGGTCTGTGCCCAGCCTGTCAGATTCGTTAAGTAGTGTGCTCAGTAAAGACTTAATGTTTAGACTTTAAGCTTTTCTTAATCTTTTTATGCTATGCTGGATCGCTGATCAATAAATCAAACGGTATCTAATTATGATTATTGGAACATTCTGGTCTCAAAAAGACAATAAATGGGTGCGTTTTGTACAGGAAGATGGCCTGGTACGCGCTGAAAGTGCTTCTGCTCGCGAAGATAATCCTTCCTTGGCAGGCGAATGGAGTCCAGAGGGGGAGGGTATTTGGTCTGTTAATTATAGTCTGGGAGAAGAAGCCCCCCTTAGAAACGAATTTTACCGCGTACAAGATGGTATTCTTTACCATGACACGGGTATAACGAGGTATGGAGTTAAAATAATAGAACACTACCTTCCTTCCGGATGGGGACGATACCCTGAAAGCATGAAGGCAAAATATAATCCCTTTTCAACTGTTCAAGGACAAGCGGTCGAATTATTAGCCTATGAGCACCTGCCTTTAACGGTTGAAATACAGGAAGAAAGACGAGAGGAAGAGGAGCGGCTTGCTGAAGAGGCTCGGGAAGCAGCGCGTCAGAAGTGGGCTGAGATAAAAAAAGGTGATTTTTTTGGTCAATTTATCGCTAGTGTAGAGAGTGCATTTACACCGGAGCAAAATGATTATCTATACCATGAACTTTCAAAAGAGCTGCTTCCTTTCCCAATCAGTGCTTATGAAACGCCTGTTGATTTTATAGAGCTATGGTCCCAGGAGCTAGAGGATAGAGAAGGTTTTATACGTAACGCGATAATTAAAGTCGCCTCTACAACTTTTTTGGATGAGGATTTTGCTCTGAATCCACAGAAGGATGATGAAACGCGTAGATGGTTATTTGAGCGCAAAAAAGCGTTTTGTTTGGCTGTAATTAACGCGGGCATTGGATTCGTGCGCGATACTTTTGATCTGGCTGGGCCAGAGCAATTAGAGGAACAGATACCTTTGGATGTGCAAGTTCCTGTTTTGGATGCCCAAGTAAAGATTAGTGTTGGTCAATCCATTTACAAATTTTTCTCTGGCTTGTTAGCTGGTATTACTCAATACGTTCCGAATATCTTTAACTGGTCAAAGCCTGCCAGGACAGAGGAAATGACAGGAGATGATAGGCCTGAACAGCATGAGCGTGTTGTTGTTATAGATCACAGTATCCAGGAAGAACGCAGCTTAGGAGCAGCCTCTTCTCAGGAAAGCTGGTTGTCGCGCAAAAAGGCAGGTGAGCTGGTCCAGAGTTCAATGAGTTATGTTAGCTCTTTGCGCTCCTTGTTTTGGTCAACGCCTCAAACTACGGATACTACTCAGGAGCATGCTCCTACCCAGGATGGGGATCAGCCGCGAGTTGAGCAGCGACTCTGATAACTCGGAGAAGGTGGAAGAATAGCCTTTACAATTAAAACAGAATTGTAAACTAATTGAATCTGCTGCAAAAATCTGAGTTATAATTAATGGATTAAAGGTCAACAAGGACGTTGCTATGTACGATGATTTACGTAATCCTTATCATGAGGAAGGATTTCCTGCCTTGCAATTAGGCGGTATTCTTCTTAATGAAGAATTACTTGCTGATTCCCCAGTCAATTTGGTGCTTAAATCCTTAAATCGCCATGGCCTAATTGCTGGTGCAACCGGTAGTGGTAAAACCAAGACCATCCAAGTGCTTAGTGAGCAACTTTCCTTACAAGGTGTTCCTAGTTTAGTGATGGATATCAAGGGAGATGTCTCGGGCTTGGCTATGCCAGGGGAGGCTTCTGAGTTTTTATTATCACGCAGCAAATCGTTAAATCTTAGTTATGTTCCACGTGCCTTTCCGGTTGAAATGCTCACTTTAAATGAGTCAACCCAGGAAGGTGTTCCTTTACGCTCAACCATTAGTGATTTTGGTGCAGTCCTGTTTTCCCGCATGCTTGATGTGAATGAAACACAAGCAGGCGTTATCACTGTTCTTTTTGAATATGCAAAAGATAATAAGTTACCCTTGATTGAACTGGCTGATTTTAAAGCGTTATTACAATTTGCCCAAAGCGATGCCGGTAGCGCAAAAATTGAAGCTTCTTTTGGTTCTGTAGCCACTTCATCAGTGGGGACTATTGTTCGTAAAATTATTGAGCTTGAGGCTCAGGGCGGTGACAAATTTTTTGGCGAGCCAGCATTTAACGTCATGGATTTGGTGCGAACTAATGCTCAAGGCCAGGGGATAATTTCAATCTTGCGTTTGTTGGATATGCAAGATAAACCAAAATTATTTTCTACGTTTATGCTGAAGTTATTATCTGATGTTTATCGCGTGATGCCCGAACTCGGTGATCCGCCTAAGCCAAAGCTAATTCTCTTTATTGATGAGGCCCATTTAATTTTCAGTAATGCCAGTAAAGCCTTATTAAGTTTATTGGATACCATGGTTAAATTAATTCGCTCCAAGGGGGTTGGTTTAATTTTTTGTACGCAAACACCCAATGATATTCCCGATGCGGTATTGAGCCAGCTTGGTTTAAAAATACAACATGCCTTACGTGCTTTCACTGCGAAAGATCGCAAGGCGATGAAACTGGTGGCACAAAACTTCCCACCTTCTACGTATTACAATACAGAGCAATTATTGACTGCTTTAGGAATTGGTGAAGCCTTGGTCAGCGGTTTGAATGCCAAAGGAGAGCCGACACCGCTTGTTGAATGTTTGATCCGTGCTCCGGAATCACGCATGGGGGTGCTCAACCCGCAGGAGTTAGCTGCTGTTGTGGCGCAATCAACGTTAATCGCTCGCTATGGACAGCGCATAGAACGCGAATCGGCTAAAGAGATACTGGCCAAGCAAGTGGCGAGTGCAACGCAAACAAATACTACCGAGACCACAACCAAGAGAGGCACGGCAGACCCTCAGGAGCCTGGCATGATAGAGCAGATAAGTAAAAATACCTTATTTCGTCAGGTGGTACGGCAAATTATGCGTGATCTAATGCGTTCTTTATTGACTGCTTTAGGCATAAAACGACGTTAGATCGGTGTGAAGAAGAGGCCCTGCATCTTTCAGGGCCTGAACGCTCATGTCAGACGCGATTAACTTAATGGTATACCGCGCGAGGTAGTTTTTTGGCCTGGATTATCCAGGATTCAACTTGCGATAAACTTGGCAGCTGGCGCACCAGTCTAGTATGTTCATTGGTTGCCTGGAGTGCTTGATGCAAATTGTCCGGGCGACGTTGTGCCAACTCCAGAACTGAATCCACTCCACTGCGTTCTAATAATTCACTATATTCCTCACTGATACCTTTGATGCGTGCCAGATCAGCTTGATTAGTCCATTTCAGGATTAGCTTAGGACTAATACCTGTTTGTTCCGCAATGGTTTGTCGGCCATTGCGATGACCACAAACGTCTAACAATTGAGTTTGGTTTTCAATACCGGCCGTTTGCAGAAGCGCAGCATATTGTTCGCCAATTCCTTCAATCTCAATTAATTTATGCATGATCACTCCATGATTTGGTGAGTACTCTATTACAAGTATATACCAGCATGAAAATGAGTTAGGAGAACAGCCCGATGTGGCTGCTCCTTAAAAAAAATAAGCTAAGCGTCCAACAACCGAATATAAAAAAGGAAAAAAGGTATTTACAGGGTTTAACTGCGACTCCCCATATCCAGCGGTATAATTTCCAGCGATTTCAGCCATGAGGTGTTCTCCCAGGGGGGTATTTAATCCGACACTGAATGTTGGGCTCAGACGCCAGTCTTCCACCAGTAAATCATCTCGATGTACGCCTGCAACACCGGCACTGGAAAAAAGTCTAAGGGAAGTATTGTAGATAGGCAGCATAATTTTGCCGGTTAAACTGACTGTTTCCGTTTTAGTAGAAAAGGTTGTCGATTCATTATTCTCAAAGCTGAATAAGCTCGCAGCATCAAATGAGATTTCCGCTTTAGGGTAATGCATATAACTAAATTCGATAGCGAAAGAGCGGGAAAATTCATGTCCAACAAAAGCCCCCCAACCTGCACCGCCTTCTCTGGTATGAATTGGAGTGGAAACATTTAGGGCTAAGTTTTGATTTTCTTGGGAGGGTACTAAGCCGTGCCAAGTCGTTGAAGCGTAACCCCCAAGTGCGCCAATATAAAAACGAGGATGAAAGGGAAGCCCTTCTTCACCAGCATGGCTATTCATTGAATACAAATACAAGGGTAACATACTGGCTAGTAACAAATTTTTGACAATCACAATAAACACTCTCTCTCTTATCTCCTCATTTCTTTCCTAAGAAAGGAGGAGATAACTTCGCTAACAAAATTATTGGCAGGCCTTACTACAAATCCGGCCTGGAGAATTAACCCTACCAAACAGATAGCAATTCCAGTTATCCATACAATCCTGAGGGGTCGTATACTTCTGGCGGTCACAAGCTGTTTGAAGAGAACCATATATAATTAACAATCGTGCGTATAGCTTTTTCACATCTTGACACATTCCAGATGGAAGTCCCGAGGATGTGCAGTAACAGGCAGCTACGGATTTAAACGATGAGCAAAAGTTCGCATCGTTTGTAGGTAAAGCTCTATCACATGCCACTGCAGTTTGAACAAACAGATAGGCAGTGATGATAATAAAAAACTTTCTTATCATCCTTGCTCCTTGATAATTTAATGATTTTCCTCAAGACTTTATCAGAATTCAGCTTAAGCACAAAACATTGATTGATCTTTTGGATAATATTGTTTGGTATCCTCTTTCATAATTCGCAGGATTTCTTTGGCAAGCCTCTCACGAAACTCGGTAGTCAAATTGGCTGAAATAGCCATGTGGGGTCTGTTATCGGCCATACGCAGAAAGCAAATATCGAGAAAATTGTCTACTTCCAATAAATCATATTGATAATTGTTTACATGTTGTGTTTTTAATCCAAATAACGAGGTGCTCTCCCTTTCTGAGGTTAAAAAATCACTATGCATATTGATATTGATGAGAAAATTATTACCTTTAAAAGAACTTAAGCGGCCACAGCAGTTGAGGATTTTTCGGTTTAATTGAAGGGTAGGGAATAAACAACTATATAACCAGGTTAATAGTTTGACACCATATTCTTTAATTTTTTTAGGTTCTCGAAAGGTGCCTATACTGGCGAGCTTTACCAAATTAGAACATTTTTGATAAGGGCTGGTAGTCATGATCGATTCATGAACCTGTTTGCAGACCGAGTTTAAGGTAGATTGTTTGTTAATCTGCGCCTTAATTAGCTCCAGCTCCAAGAAGCAACCGATGGTCTTGTCATATTTATGATCATCGCGAGTAGATTTAACTTTAGTAATACAGATGGAAGAACGTGCATTGAGCTTATCGCCACAACAATTACGCAGCGCTAACAAAAGGACACTACTCAAACCATCATTAAGGCTTATATGGTTATGAGCACAGAATAGTCGCAGATTTTGCAGTGCCTCCTGAGAGATTTCTGTGTAGGTTGAATAAGGAGTTTTGCTTTTCTTCATATTGGCTACAACATATTCCGCGGGAAAGGTAAATAAAGAAGCATCCTCCAAATAGTCCTCCCAGAACATCAAGTCGCGATTAAAATAAGTTTGAGTATAGGCTTGTTCTTTGAATATATATTCTCGATAACGGGTATCTCTGTCCAAAGAGGGCGACTGAGCAGATAGGTAAAAATTGGATAAGTCAGCGAGCAAGATTGCAGGTGAAACATGATCAGAAATAATATGAGGCATACAAAGTTGGATTTCTGTGTTTCTGCCCTTTAAATAAAATAAACGAACCATTATCAGCGGTTGATTTTTAGGCCAGGGATAGAGTGCCCTTAACTCATTGAAGGAAGTCTCTAAAACAATCTCGCTTTCTTTCTCAGACAGCGAGGCGAGATTTTTTACTGTGATCTCGGGAGGACGATTTTTCTGGAGAGACTGGACAGGCCGAAAAGAGAATACTCGGTAGCATAAGGTTTCATGTTTTCTAATAATCAAAGCCAAGGCAGCATTTAGTTTTTCCAAATCCAACATCCCTTGCACACGTTCTCGCGCGCAGATATTTAATTTTTTGGCCTTCGATTCAAAGGTATTTGATAGCCATAAAGTGAATTGGAAATCACTCAATGGCAGCTGATTCTTATCCTTATAAGTCTCCGCATAACTATCTGTTTGCTGCCTTATTTCTTGTAATTGATCGAGCAAGCTGGCCACAGCTGCTATGGTTGGCTTCTGATAAAAATTTTGTAAACTGATTTCTTTTCCTAGAGCGTGATTAATGGTTGTAATAATTCTCGCTGCCGACAAAGAATGTCCTCCCAAATCAAAAAAATCATCATGAATACCAATTGGTTTTATACCTAGTTCCTCCGACCAAATTTCAGCAAGTATTTTCTCCAGGGGGGTCTGGGGTGCCACCTGTCCTATGGTTGGAGTGAAGGAGGGAGCAGGCAAGGCGACGGTGTCTAGCTTATCATTGGCATTGAGTGGAAAGGATTCCATGCAGACAAAACAAGAAGGAATCATGAAATCAGGCAAGTACAGCTTTAAATATTGCCGCAGTTCATTGTCACTTACAGCCTGATTTTTATCTTTCAGAATGTAATAAGCGACTAATATTTTCTCCTTGCGATAGCCATCGGCAGTAATGACTACGGCGGATTTGAGCTGGTGATGAGCCGCTAAACAGTGTTCAATCTCGGCTGGTTCTACTCGAAATCCTCGTATCTTTATCTGATGATCGATCCTTCCGATGCACTCCAGTTCCCCCTTCGGCAGGCGGCGGCATAAATCGCCGGTTTTGTACAAGCGGGCATTGGGGGCATTGTTGAAAGGGTCTTTAATAAAGTATCGCTCTGTTAATGCCTTATTGTTTAAATATCCACGGGCTACACAACAACCGCCCAGATAAAGTTCACCGATCTCTCCATCAGCAACAGGCAAGCCATTTTCATCAAGGAGATAAGATTGGCAATTAGGAACCAACCTACCAATAGGTACATTTGCTCCCAGACTGGAAATATTTTTAGAATCAATTTGATATAGACAAACAGCAACACTGGTTTCCGTAGGACCGTATTCATTAAACAAACGATGTTTGGGATAAAAACTCAACCAGGCTGCACAATCACTAGCGGCTAAATTTTCTCCTGCCAACATGACTTTTTTCAGATGATGAAGAGGCCTGCACTTCATTTTTAGCTGATGTAACAAGACTCTAAAATAACTGGGCGTTATTTTAATGAAACTGACTTTGCTGGTGACAAGATAATTCAGATACAGACCAGGATCTTTTTTAACTTTATCTTCACAAATCACAACGGTTAAGCCAATTGTCAAGGGCACAAGCGAGGTTGTTAGCGCAAAATCAAAAGACGGGTTGGAAGAAAAATCAACCAATTGTTGTGTGTTTAACGTGCAATAATCAGCAAACCACTTCGCGTAATTGACAACCCCCTCATGCTCGATGAGTACCCCTTTAGGCTTACCAGTTGAACCAGACGTATAAATTATATAAGCCAGGTGATGAGGGGACGTTACTGATTGAAGATTATCTGGTGATTGCTTGCGAAATTCTTCCTCTTCATTAAAAAGAAGGGTTTTTCCCTGGTAGCGAGACAATTTTCTTTTCCATTCACTCGTCGTAATGAGAATGGACGTTGATCCTTCATGTAAAATGAGTAATAACCGCTCTTCCGGAGATGACGGGTCTAAAGGAATATAGGCTCCCCCTGCCTTTAGAATTGCCATAATCGCAATAAGAAAATCGATGGAGCGATTCATGCAGAGGGCAACTTGCGTTTCTGCGGTCACGCCCAATGTCCGCAAATAATGGGCTAGCTGATTTGCCCTCTGATTTAATTGCGCGTAACTAATGGACTGTCTTCCAAAAATAGCTGCAATTTTTTGTGGTCTTTGTTTAACTTGTAGCTCAAACATTTCATGCAGGGTATTGGCTGTTTTCCTTTTCAATTTTTCTTCCTTCCTATCAAAGTAATCTAGACTCCACTTTCTATTATTATAGTTTTGGCAAAATCCTATCTAGCCATTTAGGCAGATACCAATTCCATTCTTTAAGCAATACCATAGTGGAGGGAACGAGGAGCGTCCGAATTAAAAAAGCATCCACAAAAATCGCCACTGCGATGCCAAGCCCAAAGGCTTTCACCATTAATACATCGGCAACTAAAAATGAACCGCAAATGAAGATAACGATGAGTGCGGCACTGGTAATAATGCGACTGCTCCGCTCAATGCCCGAAATAATACTTTTATTGTTATGATGACCATTTTTTTCATAAGCCTCTTTTATTCGCGATAAGAGAAAAACCTCATAGTCCATCGAGAACCCAAAGAGGGCGCAAAAGATGATGACTAAAAGACTGATATCCAACATTCCCTGTGGTTCAAAATTAAGGTATTTCGCTAAATAACCATCCTGAAATACGAGTACAAGCGCACCATAGCAGGCACTAAGACTTAATAAATTCATGAGAATGGCTTTAATAGGGATAAATAAAGAACGTAATAGCAGAAGTAAAATGAGATAAGTGAAAACTATAATCCATAACAAAGCCCAAGGTAAAATCTGGGAAATACGGTTTAAAACATCCACGTTTATGGCCGGTGTCCCAGTAATTTCCATAGTCAGTCCAGAAGACACTTGGGTATTTCTTAGAGTCTTAACCAGTTGTATGGTTTGAGCGTCATTGCTCTCATAATTACTACTCACATTTAATACAGCAAAAGAATAGCCTGTCGTTGTTGCTAATAATTTTTTTATATTAGCAGCCAAAAATTTCTTAGGCGTGGAATAGAGGTTGATATATTGTTTCTTGGTTAATTTCCCATCAGAGGAGACGACTCCGCTAATCTCATCAATAGAGGGATGGTCTTTTAGTTTTTGTACTAAAGTATAGATTTTGGAAAGACTATCTTGCGACAAAATATAATGATGGGGAGATTGAACTAATAACAAAATTGGGGTTAATGATTTGACATCAAATTCTTCTTCGTAGGTATTAAAAAACTGTCGGCTCTCGGACTCTTTGGGTGTAATGCGATAATCTGATACGCCAAATTTGGCCGACAAGAATGGATAACCAAGCAGGAGCAATAAAATAAGAATCGGGAAAAAAAAGTATAAAGGATGAGCAACAACTTTTTCTGCCAGCCAACGCCAGGCAGGTGAGCTATGCTCCTTCTTTCTTCCGGGCAGATGGATCGAAAAAAGATTAATTTTGTTTTTGAGAACAGCAAGAAAAGCTGGGAGTACGATGACCGCAGTAATTACTGCAACCACCACGGCAACGATCCCGCCAACAGCCATAGAAAATAAAATATTAATAGGGAAAAGAAATAGAGCACTAATACTGATAAGAACGGCTAGGCCACTGAAAAAAATAGCTTTTCCCGCTGTTTCTGCAGTAATGGCAATGGCTTCGCTTACATCGATGCCATTATGTAATTCTTCGCGAAAGCGACTGATGATAAATAGAGAATAATCCAGACTCAGGCAGAGACCTAACAATAAAGCAATATTCAAGGTATACACCGAGAGAGTCCAGGATTCTCCTAAAATATAAAGGGCGGTAAGGATTATGAGCGCGCATCCGCCCCCCAAAAGAATAGGCAGCAAAGCGGCAGTTAGGGAGCCAAAAACGACTAGTAAGGTAATAATTGCCACCGGTGTTGCGATAAAATCGGCCTTATAGAGGTCATGCTGAGTCTCTTTATTGATCTCTCTAACAAAAATAGCCTGCCCGCCCATTTCAATAGTCATATTGGATGGTTTTTTTATTGCAGCTGTAAATTTGGCTAGCGTGTTCGCATTAAGAGGTTCCTGGCTTTTAACAATGACGACGACATAGGCAGAATGCTTATCCTTGGAAATTTGATGTTTGTTGTCTGAGGGGAGGAAAATGTCATGTTTAATAGGGAAATTTTCCAAACCCGAAAGAGATTGTTTGATTTTCTTATTAAATAGGGATTGGTCAGCCCGAAGAGTTTTACTCTGATAGATAATCAGAAATTTATTAGCGCTATCGTAACCCAGCTTCTTATCGATATATTCCTGGGTCTTGGCACTTTGTGAATTCTCATCTTTAAAACCGGTTGTTTTAAAAGGGGCAACAATGTGGATGAGCAGAGGAACACAGGCCAGGATTATAATCACCCATAGGATGATGAGATACCAGCGCAGCGGGTAGATTTTACTCCCTAACTTGTAAAATAAGTGTTTTTTCATCATCCTTTAAGCGCCCCACTCAGCACTTGGTTTAAAATGGTCTAATTCAACTGTAGCCATAGACTTTTTTGTAATACATTGCGTTGGGTTATCCAGAAATCTCTCTTTATAGCGAGGGGTTTGGGGATGTTGTGTTTGATAGTTTTTCTCTAACTTCATGTTTTTATTCCATTAGTGTAGAGACATATAAATTTAGTGTAGTTAAATAGTGCGGTTTGTCAAAATTAAATTCATTTTGGGGTCAAAGGCCTAAGCCGTTGAATGAAGTTGCTTGCCAAATTTTCTTTGCTGATTAAAATTTGCCTTTTTGATTCACCAATAAATGGCTATGGAAAAGACAGAAGAAAAACACTGGTCCAAAATAGAGTATTTACATCAACATGTTAAAAATCCCAATATCCATATCAAAGGAACGCATAGCTATTATAGTGATGCATGGACAGGGAGTTTTGAGGAAACCGTAGTCCGATATCTTTATGGAGATGAATACAGTCTAAAAAATTGGCAGCCGCAATGGCCAATTGATCAACTTTATGTTGGTAATTATGTTTGTATTGCTGCCGAGGTCATTATTATGTTGGGCGGAAATCATAATCACCGTACAGATTGGTTTTGTCTTTATCCTTTTGCAGACAGGTATGTTGATGCCTATGAAGGGAAGGGAGATACAGTGATTAAGGATGGTGTTTGGCTCGGAATGCGTTCAATAATTATGCCGGGTGTCACTATTGGAGAAGGGGCGATAATAGCTGCAAATACCATTGTGACCAGGGATATTGAGCCTTATAGCATCGTGGCCGGAAGTCCTGGCAAAATAATAAAAAAACGCTTCGCGCAAGACATCATCGAACGAATCCTAAAGTTAGACATTTACTCTTGGCATGAGGATAAATTTAATGTCTTAAAAAACCATATTTGTAGCGATGACATAACAGCATTGGAGCAAGCGAGCAGGGAGTATGATGCTCGCCTTCGAACGACTCAAGTCGCTATTGATTGAAGTGAAAACGATTAAAGCAGCAAGCTGGGATTAGTATAGAAGCTTCTACCCCGCCTGATTGGGCTCGAGAATTCATAAAATTGCAAATTAGCCTTATTAGCTGGGTGGTATGGATTCTTTTGGGCAAATTTTGGTCTCTACGCATATAATTAAATTATTCATGACGTGAGATATTATGATGCCTGGAGAAGAGCCTGCAATTATAGATGATGATCCCTTCGCCTATTCCTATGCAAAATATGAGCCCGTATTATCACCACAAAATGTTGTGAATATTGGTCCTGAAGATGGAAATGGTGTTTTTACTTCTGGTATGACAGACTGCGTCGCTTTGTGCTTTCGGATCAAAGATCAGGCTGGGGATATCGTTCGCCTTTCAATGATTCATTTGCCAGGAGGAATTAATGCCGCTCAATTAGAGAGTGATGAAGGAAAACAAGTCATCCAGCAAATGTTAAAACATGCCCCCGAAGGCGCGCAAGTGGAAGTAGTGATTGCCTGGAATAAACAACACTATGATGAGCAACGTGACTATGCGTGGGAAACACGAGGCGGTACCCTGCTTGATAGGCCTTTATTTGATGCCCTGCAAAGCCAGATCGATGATGATGAAAAAAATATTAGGCTTACAGACATGACCACTTTTTCTGGTGCACGGCATAATTTAGATGAAAGTGCGTTTAGTTTTTCCCTTAATTTCAATGGAGAGGAAGGGGAATTTAAAAATTGCCATGGCACAAGAGCGTTAGCACAGGATGTTCATGTAAAGTATGATGCGCCGCCCACAAATGGAAGCCGGGCAGTTTATCTGCTTAATTGGGCAATGGGGTTAGGAGACAAAAAAAGATGGGACGAAATTCAAAGTGATATACGAGATTCTACCGATCCAACTTTTGATAAAGCGAAGAAAATGGAATTTGAATTTCCTTTGCAAGATCATGTTCGTCTAAAAGAGATAATGCTCAAGGCTCGAGCAACCAATAACGCCACTCTGTGGAGGCAGATAAAAGATGCACTCGTTGATGATATAAAAAATAGCGCCAATAAAGTAGACGCAGTTGCTGCACACAAGGAACTATTACAACTGCATTTTAAAAAAGATGATAAAGGTCAATACAATGGCAGTATCTTTTGTCGAATGTTTCAAAATGGTGAATCGACTCACTGGCGTCAAGTTAAACAGTGGGATAGTCCTAATACTCAGCAAATTTCAAGCTCAACAGCAACAACAAAAAACTACAAACAGGATTTAAGGGAGACTCAACAACTACTTGCTGCGGATGACGAGGTTGATAAAACAGAACAACATGTCTCAAAAAACTCTTAGCATTTCATTTTTATTACCTCATTATTATGATCATACTTGGTTTGCCCCCCTATTATTAAATCAATTGCTATCATTTTTAATGAGTAGTATCAGTATTCGTACTTGGTGGGTTATATGGGTTAGTCTTACTGCCAGGGGTTAACTGAGGATTGGGAATTGTAGTGCCGGGTAGTGGGTTAACGATGCCCGGTGTAGTGGGCATGTTCCCTCTTTGATGGCTTATTCCGGTTTTGGGCGCATTATTCTTTGTAGCATTTGATCCTGAATTATTGGTGGTATTTGCGTAGGTTGCACTCCCTAAAGAAAACGAGGCCAACAAGATTAGAAGAGTCCGTTTCATTACTTTCTCCTCAAGGTGGTGTAACTAAATTATAGTACTTTGCTATGAAAGCTTTGATCGCATTGCCTCATTAAAAACGAGAGTTAAAAGTTCTTGGTCTAAGATTGTTAAATCCAGGATTATTGTGCGGCCCAAAATTACTCTGCGGCCCGAAGTTATTCAGTCCAGGATTATTATGGGGCCCAAAATTACTCTGCGGCCCGAAGTTATTTAATCCAGGATTATTATGGGGCCCAAAATTACTCTGCGGCCCGAAGTTATTTAATCCGGGATTGTTATGAGGCCCAAAATTACTCTGCGGCCCAACGTTATTTAATCCAGGGTTAATAGTCGCGTTAGCATAGGTTGTAATTAAAGAAAGCACGGTAAAAAGCAGTCCCAGAGTCCTTTTCATAAATTTCTCCTTAACGTATTGCACTAATTATAGTACTCGTTCGCATAGAGCTATTAAAAATGCCTCCTGTAAAAGTACTTGAATGAGGGCTAATTCGGTGAGAGGTACGCTTGCTTCTGAGACTTAAAAGCCCTAGATTAAAGACTATGAAACCACTGTTGGAAGAAATCATTGGTACATCTTGTTCTCTCCAATAACAATATTCGTTCCAAATGTCGTAGCATTACTTTTAATACCGATACCAGCCTATTCCTGCTTGAAGATAATCAGCAACTTAAAAAACAGGCGTTAATCAATATTGGGTTTGAACATCCATTGCTTGTTCAGCCTGAAATCCTGCCATTGAATGGTATTTATCATTATCAGTATGAAGATATAGAGGGCTTATTTGAATCAACTAGGTATGTTTATTCCGTTCTATTACAAGCGAGTGAGCCATCGAATTGCCGATTTAATATTCATCCATCAGCAAATTTCATTGACTCAAATACCAAAGGACAAATTTATTGTTCCATAAAGGGTAATCAACCCGCCAACGAAGCAATCAATATGGAGGACTTTGAAGGTTTGATTAGCGAACTAAGTGGTTATAATTTCAAATTTATAAATTATATTTTGATAAAGGATAGTTTTAATACAAAGGATCTCCCCAATTCGATTGATGGGGATTTACTTTTTGAAACAAAAAAAGAGCTTGTTAATTTATTAAAGCAGCCCTGTGATTTGGACAGATTTGAATTACGTTACCTTGATCCTGTTGTGAGGTTTGGTCTCTTCACCAGAGATTTCATCCGCAAGGATGAAATTCTATTTCCTTATAGTGGTGAAAAAAGAATTTTTGATTCCAAACGTAAAGGTTATGCATTTGAATGTCATGCCGATTGCTTGAACATGCATATGGATGCTTCCAGGTATGGAAATATTTCGCGCTTTGTAAATCATGCGCCAGAATCAAAGAATGGCTCTGATTCCCGGTTACTTGATGCGAATTTAAAAACAATTAGTCACCATTTGAACGGAATAGAGGTTATATTTTTTAAAGCAACCAGAGATATTTTAATAGGGGAGCAACTACTTGCTAATTATGGAGAAAATTCCTTTAAAAGCAGCCCGATGGCTCGCTTCACAAGCAAGGGAAAGGTTATCTATAAAAATAGGTTTGGATTGTGGAAAAAATCACAAAATAAAATTGCTCATATAAAAATAATGGCTAATCATGGCTTAAAAAAGGCACAACGCTATCTCTTGCTAAGGCTGTTTTTAATATGCATTGTATTATTGATTATGGTGAGCAGCGTGTAGGAATACGGCCGGCGTTTATTTGCTTGCAGCCATTCCAAATTGGCATATCACTTTCCCAAAAATTCCTTTTTAAAGCGTCTATTTTCTGTGTTCGAATAATAGCCATTAGGTTGATTATCACTTCAGATGAGAATTAATTGGGGTATTTATGAGAGAAAAGCAAGAAAGCAAACTAGCCTTGGCGGAAAGGAAAATAATCATTGCTGGAAGGATGGGTGAAAATGATGCACGGAGAGGCAAGCCTAGAAAAGATTTCTCTATGACGAATAAATCTCAGGAGTATGTTAGCAGCTACAATGTGGGCTATGACAAGATTGCCATACAGCGGATACAGACAAAGAAAAGGAAAATCCCTTCCAGCTCCCTACCAGTTAATCTGAAGCGAACTAAAGTCGATGCGGTTTCAGTAAGTACTCGTGCTACGGAAAGAGGGCGCGCGCAGGGAGATGAAGAAGAAGAGGTTAGGCATAACCTCCCATCATCCTCCAACCATACAGGTGACTTGGGCCAGAGTATTAGAAACATGCCATCTCATCAGAGAATTACTATTGCAGCGCGTACCATTACTGTGGATGCTTTTCTTAAGCGTCATTACATTTTTCAGGATACAAAAGAAAAAGTGAGTCGCCGTGCATTATATCATGCGGTATTGTTTGAAGATGGAACAATCACTGTCCAAGGAAGGCTAATTAAATGGAATACCAGGATAAAATCTGCGGATATCTCTCAATTAATAAAAATAGGGGAAGAAAGTCCTATTACAAGAAGGGGTTTTCTAAAGCGAACTTATGTGTTTAAAGACACCGGAGAGGTGGTAGGTAAAAAAGCCAAGAAAGCTGCGAAAATTCATAAAGATGGGACAGTTACTGTCAATGGGAAGCTAATTGAGTGGAGGAAAAAGTCCAGCATTAGGGACAGGAGTATTGGCGAAGAAGTGACAGAGGAAATTCAGGGCGATGTAAGAAACGATGGCAGTGAGAAAGAAATTGGAATTAAGGAAGAAAATTTTTCTTTCTCGTCAGGGGATTATGAGGTCCCAGCGGGTCTTAAATTTGATGATCTGTGGAAAATGCTGATACCGGACTATATCGATCAGGGGGGTAACCCAGGAACACAAGGAAATGATAATAAAGAAAATGCCGCTTTATCTTCCGCGTTGAGTGATGTGGCTGGTAGTCCAGGATTTGAAGAGTTTAAGAAACAGTTTATGGCTGATACTCCAAGGGTAAATCCCGAATGTAGAGGGCAGTCACTGGGAGCAAACCCTTTCGAACGTGGAGAAGCTGGGGCTGAGGGACTAAGCGAATTAAGTCCCCAAGCTCGACAATCTTATTCTCCCCAATTTTTCTCGGGTCGAGGGAAATCGGAGCGAGTTGCTACGCCTCGACAAGTTTCCGAGACTAGCATGAGAGACGAGGGTGGGAAAGAACCTGATCGAGACAGAGCCGGGCCTCATTGGCAGCCTGCTCATTTTACACAACAGTTCGTCAAAGAGGAAAAGGAAGACGACATGAATAAGTGCATTTTATGTTAGATTTCTGAAACAAGAACTGGGCGACGAGCGCGCGCAAGGAGGCGCGCCCGTAAGTATCCGCGCTAAGTGGAAGCTGCGGGTTTTATTCAGTACAATAATTATCGATGGTTGGAGCATGTACCTGGATGTTGAAGTTCTGGCATACTGTATTACATACTTCAGTCCTAAATCGATTAACTGCTAATTGCTATGAATAACCTAAAGAAAATCGCCTGCCCTACCTGCGGTAAAAAAAATACCTGGTGCCCTGAAAACAGCTTCAAACCTTTTTGTTCCGAGCGCTGTAAACTGATTGATTTAGGTGAGTGGGCTCGTGAAACCAGAAAAATACCTGGCGACTCTGTTGACCCAACTAGTTCAGACATCAATGGCTCTCATGATGCAAATGAAGATTTTTAAAAAAATCTGAGAGATTAGAAATAGCAATATCAAATGGCTTCCTACCAATTTAAACGTGGGTCATTTCCCTAATATTTTCTTAATACGCTCACGATAAAATGCTCGTCGATAACCAGTAATTGTTACTGAGATCTAATGGGAGCATGATGAATCTAAGTCAGAAACATCTTAATGAGCAAGTCAATAAGTGGCTCACACAAAAAAAGCGTACCCTCCAGATTGATTCTAATGGGGATTGTCTACGAAGAACACTTATCTGGTTATTGCACGCGAAGCAGCGCGATTTAACTAATTTATATGCAAATTATGAGCAAATTTCAGGGTGGGATGGGATTAGTACGACAACTGTATTCGATGATGAAGCCTTTGAATTGTTTTTGGCGTTTAACGATACCATGCAGAGACCAGGCAATCTTGCCTACCACATCCAACCCGATAAGCTTAACCGCCATAAGAAAAAAGAGTTAACTATCCCCAATCTTAAAAGCAAGCGCGTGAAATCGTTAATTTGGGAGTTGGCTGAATTAATAAATTTTTTAGAAAAAGAGGCTCAGCAAGAGGAGATGTTGCTACTCAACTCTGACAGCCATGCCTTTGGACTCCTCTATTTGTCAGGTACTTATTTTTTCTACGATCCCAATAATCCTGAAGGCCATGTCCTTTGCAAAGATATTTATGACGTTGTTCAAGAATTAATGTCAAAATTAGATTGTGATACGAAACATATTCCACTTTCTGTCCATACAATCTGTTTCGAACAGCATTTCACCGCCCAGGAAAATACGCCATTCCCTGCTGACTCGAGCACTTTGTCTGCTCGAGTCAGCAAGGATGGTATGAGTGCTACAATGCTCGCTGCACAAAATAATGATTTGCAAACCCTTCATTTTTTAGCCACGAAAGAAAGACTAGAACAAACTGATTGTGAAGGGATGAATGCATTTTATCTTGCGGCTCAAAATGGACATGAGGAGTGCTTCCGTTATTTATTAAGTTTAGGAGCCAATATTGATTTTGAAGGCCCCGAAAAGAAAACACCACTTTATGTTGCGGCTAAAAATAATCATCTCAATCTATGTGTGCAGCTCATTGCACTAGGGGCTGACATTGATAAACCGGCAGAGGATGGTACATCCCCCTTATATGTTGCTGCGGAAAAGGGTAATGAAAATATTGTTTTTAATTTGATACGAGCTGGTGCAAATGTAAATAACCAGGCTGAGGAAGATGGCAGCTCACCTCTCTATGTAGCGGTACTAAACAGTCACGAAGGCTGTGTGAAAATTCTCTTAGGCAATCCTGATATTAAAGTAAACATTCAATTGTTTGATGATTGCACAACTCCCTTGCACCTCGCGTGTGAGCAGGGGGATGTAGCCATCGCTTCTTGCTTACTTGCCCATCCTGATATTGATGTGAACGTTCAAGCTGAAGATCTCTCTACCCCGCTGCATAATGCCTGCGAATCAGGCTCTGTAGAGATAATAATTCAATTAATTGCCAAGGGTGCTGAAATAAATGCTAAAAATCAGGCGGGAATGACACCACTGGCGATTGTTTGTAACCATCGACATGTCGCAGCAGCCCAAGAACTCCTAAAAAGAGGGGCTAACCCTGCGCAGGTTAGTGATAATGATAATGAGTGGTTGCAAATGATTATTAGTGAGTCCAACGAAACCCAAAAAACAGTTTTTTCAGAAGGAGAACGATCGAAATTCTTTTTTCATACTACGCAACCCCCTACGGTGGAAAAGGGGCACAAACGGTTAAAATTAGGTAGCACCCATGAGTAATCAGTCAATTTCGGGTATAACGCACCAACTCATTACCCTAGGCTTTCGGTGGTTCCGCTGGGGGCGTGAACGTTTGTTGAAGGCGCCCAACTTCTTCTTTCACAGGACTCGGATTAGCAAAAAAGCTAAATCGGCTCTTGCTAGCTTCTGTTTTGGGCAGCTCTGCTTCTTGAGGAGAGGCTTCCCTCTTCGAAAATAAGTCTTTTGTAGCAGACTTGAAAAAATCAATGATTCGATTGGCACAATCATCAACGATTTTCCGCCATCCTGTTTGTTGCTCCAATACTGAGTTTGCTCCATCAATGGCAGAATTAAAGGAACTTATAAATTTTTCACGAGCAGACTCTAATTTCTCAGGATAAAACTCAAACTCTGTACACTCTTTCCCGCAGGTAACCATGGCTTTTTCTATTGAAGTAATCATCGTTGTCATAGCAGGAATAAGGTCGGGATTTTTTTCGTTCCTTAATTTTTCTTTTAAAGGCAAAAGTAAATTGAGAACCGGAAAGGCGCCAAACTGAGCTAATTCGACAAGGTATTCGTCTTGCTGGAGGTCTTCGGAAGCAAACGGGAGTGCGTCTCCCTGCTGGGCTACAGCGGTAGTCACAACGTATTTATTGTCTTGAAACTCTGGCACATATTGAAGGGCATAGCCATTCTGGCTCACGGCAGCAAGAGCTATTTCTATCTTGCTTCTTAGCGGTTCTAAAACGAATTTGAGAGCCATTCCATTCTGCGCTAGAGCGGCAAGGACGACGCGTTCATTTCTTCTTAAATCTTCTGATGCATATTGAAGGGCATAGCCATTTTGGGTTACGGCAGCCAGAACGATCTCTTCGTCATTTTTGAGGTCTTCGGGAAGACTGTGAAGGATATAGCCATTTTGCGCTAAAGCAGTAAATAGTATTTCTCTATCTGCTTGTATTTCAGGATGTGCCTTAAATAGTTCAAAAGCATTTTCAGCGACGGCTGCTAGGACTTCATCTCTGGTAGAATCGATATCTATCATTTTCATAAGCCATATTTGGACTACCTGTATTAATTATATGCTTCGAATATTAATGGAAACTTAAGGCATTTATTGTTAAGGCCTAATGAAAGTGTAATAATTCATTCTGACTAGAGTAAGAGCGGAGTGATCAGGATTTGTTTGTTCTAATATCTATTCAATTGCCTGTTTTTCAGACTTTTTCAAGTAGGCCTCACTAGAGGCACATAACATCGCATCCTTTTATAACATTAAGAGAATTTATTTTTATGCCATCAACAATTGTTCCTATGGGTACTTATACCGTTAAAAAAAAGCGCACAGCTGGGCCTACTGATGAGATTGTGTCACCAGGAGCACAAACCTGTGTGGTCGTTGTTTTGGAGTCTCCGCACGGAGTTGCTGTCGCTCATATTGATACGCCGGTTGTTGCGGCCAAGATAACTTCAGCAATGATAACTGAATTGCAAACAATGGGAGAAGGTGCTATCACGGCGCGTTTATATGGTGGAGATTATGGTAACCCTGTGAGTAGTTCTGCCAGTATATCCAATCCTATTTATGAAGAATTAAACAAGCGACACATTTCCTACTCACATAAAGACTATCATCTTACAAGTGGTTTGTTTTTGGCTGCAGCAACCACGCTATGGGCTTTAAGCTCTCTTGGTCCTGAATCACCACTAGTGGCTTTGGCATGCATAGGATTGGCCTATAAAGCGACAAGTATATTAAGTGCAGTGTTACCGGAAAATTGGCAGCCAAGGTGCTTAGGCAATAATATTGATGTCTGCGTCAATGTTGCAATAGGAAGAGTGCGGCTTGTAAAAGATAACGAAGAACATAGCCGTGTATTTTTGAGTGAAGCCAGGAACAGACTGATTGGCGGTGATCAATGGAGGCGTATTACAGCAAGAGCAAACCTTAATCCTACTGATCCAGGCAACGAAAAAGGGCTTGCAATGGTGAGAGTATAAGCTTTCGTGTTGAGTCTGCGAAAATTCAAACTTATTTAGTTGGTTAAACTATCGTTTTTGCGTAACATGAGCAGTAAGTGATGACTATCCAAGGAGCAGGCGTGTCGACCGAAACCAATTGTCCATTTCATTACACTGCGGGAGGGGGAACTTCAAGCCGTGATTGGTGGCCAAATCAGCTTAAACTCAATATTTTGCATCAACACCCATCTGTGTCTAATCCAATGGGTGAAGATTATAATTACGCGGAAGAATTCAAAAGTCTCGATCTGGAGGCCGTCAAGCAAGACCTTCAGGGACTGATGACGGACTCACAACCCTGGTGGCCGGCTGATTTTGGCCACTACGGACCTTTTTTTATTCGTATGGCATGGCATAGTGCGGGAACCTATCGTATCGGGGACGGCCGTGGTGGTGCAGGCAGTGGCAGTCAGCGGTTTGCACCACTGAATAGCTGGCCAGACAATGTTAATCTCGATAAAGCACGCAGGTTACTGTGGCCAATCAAGCAAAAATATGGCCGAAAAATTTCCTGGGCTGATCTGATAATTCTTACTGGTAATGTCGCACTGGAATCAATGGGATTCAAAACATTGGGGTTTGGTGGCGGCCGTAAGGATATTTGGGAACCAGATGAAGATATTTATTGGGGTCTTGAGACTACCTGGTTGGGTGATAAACGTTATTCTGGCGACCGTATTCTTCAAAATCCACTCGCTGCTGTTCAAATGGGCCTAATATACGTGAATCCAGAGGGGCCAAATGGTAACCCAGACCCGCTTGCTGCCGCGCGGGATATACGTGAGACATTCGCTCGTATGGCGATGAACGATCAGGAAACCGTTGCACTGATTGCGGGCGGCCACAGCTTCGGCAAAACGCATGGTGCAGGTGAAGCAAAATTTGTAGGGCCAGAACCAGAGGGAGCCGGTATTGAAGAGCAAGGCCTTGGTTGGAACTGCAGCTTTGGAACTGGCAAAGGAGGCGATACCATTAGCAGCGGCCTCGAAGTGACCTGGACTAAAACACCGACACAATGGAGTAACAATTTTTTTGAAAACTTGTTTGGTTATGAGTGGGAACTGACGAAAAGCCCTGCGGGTGCCCATCAATGGGTTGCGAAAGATGGCGCAGGGGCAGGGACTATTCCTGATGCCCATGATCCGAATAAACACCATGCGCCAACGATGCTAACGACTGATCTCGCTTTACGCTTCGATCCTGTTTATGAAAAGATTTCACGGCGCTTCTTCGAGAATCCAGAGGAGTTTGCAGAGGCTTTTGCCCGAGCATGGTTCAAATTGACGCACCGAGATATGGGGCCGCGTGCACGTTATCTTGGTCCTGATGTTCCAGGTGAAGATTTTATATGGCAGGATCCGATTCCTCCAGTGAATCACAAGCTGATTGATGAAAAAGATATTGTCTCTCTTAAGGGAAAGATTCTTGCTTCCGGTCTAAGTGTTTCGGAACTGGTCGCAACAGCTTGGGCATCCGCATCCACATTTCGAGGTTCTGACAAGCGCGGGGGCGCTAATGGAGCTCGTATTCGTCTTGCGCCGCAAAAAGATTGGGACGTTAATCAGCCTGCGCAGCTTGCGAAAGTACTCACAATCCTGGAGAGTATTCAGTCAGAATTCAACAGCGCTCAGTCGGGTGGAAAAAAAGTGTCACTCGCTGACATCATCGTTCTTGGTGGTTGTGCTGGTGTCGAGCAAGCGGCAAAAAGAGCAGGACATGAGGTGACGGTTCCCTTTTCACCAGGTCGTATGGATGCATCACAGGAACAAACGGATGTAGAGTCTTTTGTTGCCATGGAACCAGTCGCAGACGGCTTCCGCAACTATCAAAAGACACGATTTACTGCGTCGGCTGAAGAGCTGTTGGTGGATCGAGCACAATTACTCACAGTCACTGCACCTGAAATGGCGGTGTTAATCGCTGGATTAAGAGTTCTTAATGCGAATGTCGGATACTCGCCACATGGTGTTTTTACCAAACAACCACAGGTACTGACTAATGATTTTTTTGTGAATCTGCTCGACATGGGGACAAGATGGAAGCCTACTTCAAAAGACACTGACGTTTTTGAAGGGCGTGATCTGGTCACTGGCGAACTTAAGTGGACTGCTACTCGGGTTGATCTCATTTTTGGTTCAAATTCGCAGCTCAGAGCCTTGGCCGAAGTCTATGCCAGCGCGGATGCAAAGAAAAAATTTGTTGAGGATTTCATTGCCGCTTGGACCAAAGTGATGAACTTGGATCGGTTCGATCGAAGGCAATAGTTCTCTTTTTGTAACCAGGTACCTGCATTTAGGTATCAATGCCTATGGCTACATGTTCCCGGGTCTGATAGGAGGCTGGGAACATGTCAAGGTCAGGTTCTGTCCGTATTACTATCCTGGAGTTTAAAAAGATATTTTTAAAAGATCGACGTGAGGCACCGCAGGGTGCATTCTACGTCCTTGGCTTTTAACACATGTTCCATCTGTTTTCCCTGCGCTCATACTAGTAGGTCTAATCACAGCGGAAGGAGCTTTAACGTGCATTATGCGATAAGAAATCTTGGTAGTAAAACCATTGCTGAAATAGTTAAAGAGTTCGCAGAAATCCCTTATGGCGTATCTTCCCTTAATTTGAGCGACAATTTTCTTGGCCTCAAACCTGGTACTAAATTGACTCGTCTTTTGGCAAAGCTTCCTCGGAGCGTAAGTTCTCTTAATTTGAGAAATAATCGTCTTCATCACCTGGCTAGTACTAAATTGGCTTGCCTATTGGCATCAATCTCCCGGAGCGTGACCTTCCTTAATTTGAGCAAAAATTTCCTTTACCACTATAGTGTTGATGAGTTGGTGCAAATCCTGGCAGCCATTCCGGTGAGCGTAACTCGTCTTGATTTGAGTGATAATGGCTTTCATCTGAAATCTGGGACTGAGTTGGCCAAGATCTTTGCAGCAATTCCTGCGAGTGTGACTTTTCTTGATTTAAGCGAGAATGAGTTTGGCAAAAAATCTGATGTTGAATTGGCGGAGGCCTTTGCAGCGATTCCTCCCCATGTAACCTCCCTTAGCTTGGGGAAAAATTCGCTTAATCTCAAATCCGGTGCTGAATTAGCCAAGGTCTTGGCTGCAATTCCTGCAAATGTTATTGCTCTTGATTTAAGTCGTAACCGCCTTAATCTTAAATCTGGCGCTGAATTGGCTGAGTGTCTGGCAGCAATTCCTGCAAGCGTAACTTTTCTTAATTTAAGCTGGAATAATTTTCACTTCAAATCCGGTGCTGAATTAGCTGAAGGTTTGGCGGCCATCTCTAAGGGCGTGACTTCCCTTAATTTGACGGGGAATGCCCTTCATTTCAAATCCGGTGCTGAATTGAGCCAAGCCTTGGCAGCAATTCCTGCGAATGTGACTTTTCTTAATTTAAGTGAGAATGGCCTTCACTATAAATCCGTGCCAGAATTGGTCCAAGCCTTGGCAGCAGTTCCTGCGAGTGTGGTTTCTCTTGATTTAAGTGGGAATGGTCTTTACTTAAAATCTGCTGCGGAGTTGATTCAAGTGTTGGCTGCAATTCCCCCACAGGTGACTTTCCTCAAGTTAGGTGGGAATGGCCTTAACCATAAATCCGGTACGGAATTGGCGCAACTCCTGGCAGCAATTCCTCCGGGTGTGACTTCCCTTGATTTACGTGGCAATGGATTTAATCTCAAATCCAGTGGTGAATTAAGCCAGGCCTTGGCTGCGATTCCTAAAGGCGTAATCGCCCTTAATTTGAGTCAGAGTAATTTGGGTGAGAAATCTGTTGATGAATTAATCCAGATTTTGGGAGCGATTCCTGGAACAATAACCTCACTGGATTTGAGTGATAATGGGTTAGACAAATTCACTCCAGCCGAATTGGTACTCCTTTTAAAAGCAATTCCTGCAACAGTAACTTCTATCAATGTCGGTAAGAATAATTTATTTACCAACAAAACCATTATTGAACGCGATTGTTTGCTGAAAAGTTTGCAACCTTTTGAGCAAAACGGTCGACTTCAATTGTCACATAATGGTGAAGCCGCTTTTGCAAGAGCCTTATTGCCAATGTTGTCTTTAGTAAAACAAAAAAAACTGCCTTTCGATATAGTCAGCCATATTTTAGGGCAGCTCTTATCAAATCCAGGTAACAAATCTGAAATAGCTTTAGTTAACAACAAAATCGCCCAATCAGTGATGTCTAAAAATGGTTTACTTATTAAACAGGGTTATTCGCGAAATGGAGCCTCCTTTTTTCAAAGACTCTCCCTGTATTTTGGTGATAGCACATCAAAAATGAATACGTTAAAAAACAGAGCTAGAAATAATCCTGAAAGTGCTGAAGCAAAAACATTAGAACATTTTTGCTTACGGGTTCATTAAACAAGACGGAACTTATGCTCTGATTTCTTAAGTGGATTGCCCTCTAATGAGTAGCACGGGCATTGTTGCAGTTCGAATGATCTGTTCAGCTACGCTGCCTAAAAATAAATGACTTAAACCTCGTCGACCATGAGTGCCTATAACCAGTAAATCAGCAGGCCATTCTTTTGCTTTCTCAACAATGACTTCACTAACACGGCCCTGAAATGGATTTAATTCAATAAGGGTTGTGTCGAATTTGATGGATGATTGTTTGGAAACAATGGCGGCGGTCTTATCTAAAATCTTTTGTCCCTCCTCTTTAAACGCTTTAAGAATCAGAGAATAATCAAAGCCTGGTCCTCCATGGTAGACAAATCCTTCATCAACCACATAGACGATCCGTAAATGTGCTTTTTGGTCTGTTGCCAATTGAATTGCTTCTTGCAGTGCATTATTTGATAGGTCACTGCCATCAGTAGCTACCATAATTTTTTTATATAACATAATGCTTAATTTCCTTAGAATGTTAAATTTTGTATAAGAAATGTCGTAATGTGGGGCCTCAATTTAAAGCCATTCATTGAACAGGGTTGTCGATTGGTAAATCCTTTTTGTCCCTCATTAAAGCACCCTCTCATTTTAATTTCAAATTACCGAATGGTGCTAGTTCGCGATATGCCAGGGCGTGACCTCCATTTAAAGCAATTAACTGAACAGGTTTTGCCGATTGTAAATTCTTTTTGTTCCTTAGAAAAACCTCTCTTGCGATCTTAAAACAGTTGAACAGCGATTCATGAAAATAGAAACTTTCAAATGAACGAGAGAACGTTGCTGATCATCAATCACCCAATGAAAACAAGGTTGTTTAGATAGTCAACTATGGTGTTCATTATTTAATTGATGTGCTCAATAAATTATCATATAATCTATGAACATTCCTCTTCTTAGATATCAATATGCCCTATTATATGTATTTTCCTTTTAAGGAAAGCGAGCTTTCTGAAGAAGAGAGAGCAGCTAAAGATCGTTGGCTCCATAATGAAAGAATAAATCACAAAGACGTGATCATTCTTTATCATGGTGATAAATTAAGCCATATTCCTTCAAATGCAAAGATCTACATTTCTTTGCATGGAACATCGCAGGCCAATTATAACGTCACAGATGGAAAAAACACGATTAGTGTCCAAGAGATTGCCAGGCGGATGATTGCTGATGGATTACTTGATGATCCAAAAATTTTAAGGTTGAAATTATTTTTTTGTGATCACATCAACAAAGCACTACCAGTCGCTCAAGCTTTTCTGCAGACGTTACGGGCTGAGCCCAAATCTGAGCAAAGCCGCCTACGTGTGGATTATTATCCTGATCATTTATTAGCCTCACCAGGAATATCATCATCAGGAAAAGAAATTCATAAACATGGTCTCAAATCCCCCGTTCGGAGCGCGGCTGATCCACGAGCTCGAGATATCCGGCAATCTTTATACACGAATCAAGACTGTATGCCCAAACTCACCAGAGACGATATTCAAAAGGTAATTAATCAATATGAGGGGTATAAATCATCCAGGCTTCACGGATTGTCTGGTCTTTTCAATTTAAATGGTTTTTTTTCCACGAGTGAGAGTGCTGATATGATGAAAACATTGTTATCAGCAACTTCGGAGACAGATCGATTTCATATCGCCGCCAATTATGTCAAATATTTCCCTGAAGCGCATTTTGCAAAATTTCTTGTGCCTGCGATTAATCATGCCGTTGAAGACAATAAAAAATTCTGGGAAGGGGGCCTGTTGCCTTTTTTCTCAGACATGGAACCATGAGATTGATGACATTTGCCGCGATTAGGTATTTCGATGGGTATTGGTTTCCATGCATTTTTTGCTTTTTTGGTGAAAAATTCCGTTATCTATCCTCATACTTTTCCCTTAATCATCGACACAGTTTGGATTAAATAAGGATCCGCCAGACTCACAATCACCGAAAATTCAATGACTGCGTTTAATTCTGGAACGCTAATCACCTGATTAATCCGCCAAAAGATAATCCCGGAATTGACACCGGAGGTAACGATCATGGGTGGCCCTACAGGCACAGGATGCAAGCTTAGTTTCTGTTTACGTACTATATCAATTTTGTCACCAAGAAAGGCTTGTAAGCCTTCCCAGGCATTGGACGAGTAATTTTTTCGTACTTCGGCCATGTCGTCAGGTAGTTTTATGTTGTAATCGATAGTTAACGTGGCAAGAAGGACTTTCTGAGTCCAGGTTGATACATCGATATTAGCCGCGTAATTGAGAGGAGGAAAAACCAGAAACCCTATCAGGAGCATGCGTGCTAGTCGATTTCCTTTCATGATCATCCTTATACTGTGCTTAGCAAATAAGACATAAAACAATCATTAGACTTCTTCACAAACGTCTATTTGTTTAATGAGTATAGCAGAGTATAATTTGCTTCTTTTTGTGGTTAAAACCAAGAGTCCAATGCAATCCAACTCCATTATTATTCGCGGTGCTAAAACACATAATCTAAAAAATATTGATGTGGATTTACCGCGTAATCAATTAACTGTGATTACCGGCCTTTCTGGGTCTGGCAAATCGTCATTGGCTTTTGATACCTTGTATGCGGAAGGCCAGCGTCGTTATGTCGAATCGCTTTCGGCTTATGCGCGGCAATTTTTATCAATGATGGAAAAACCGGAGGTTGACTCCATCGAAGGTTTATCACCAGCTATTTCAATCGAGCAGAAAGCAACGTCTCATAATCCTCGCTCAACAGTGGGAACCATTACGGAAATTTATGATTATTTGCGCTTACTGTATGCACGAGTGGGTGAGCCGCGTTGCCCGACTCATCATGTAAGTTTACACGCGCAGACGATCAGTCAGATGGTGGATCAGGTTTTAACCATGCCAGAAGACTCTAAGGTGATGATTCTTGCACCAGTGGTAAGAGAACGCAAAGGCGAGCATGTGCAGTTATTGCAGCAATTGCAGGCTCAAGGCTATGTTCGTGCCCGTATCGATGGTGAGCTCTGTGAGCTGGATGATCCGCCTAAATTGGCTTTGAGGCAAAAACACAGTATTGACGTGGTGGTGGATCGCTTCAAGGTGAGGGAGGACTTGGCGCAGCGCTTAAGTGAGTCATTTGAGAATGCCCTTAATCTGGCTGATGGCTTGGTGATCGTGGCATCGATGGAGGGTGAGTTTGATGAGATCGTTTTCTCATCGAAATTTGCCTGTCCGGAATGTGGCTATAGTTTGAGTGAATTAGAGCCGCGGCTTTTTTCCTTTAACAATCCAATGGGAGCTTGTCCTTCCTGTGATGGCCTGGGTGTTGATCAATTCTTTGATCCGGATCGGGTAGTACATGATCAGACAGCCAGCCTGGCAGAAGGGGCTATCAGGGGTTGGGATAAGAAAACCACTTATTATTACCCGATGTTGGAGTCACTGGCCAAGCACTATAAATTTGATATAGAACGCCCCTTTTGTGATTTACCAGAGAAGATACGGCAAATTGTGCTCTATGGCAGCGGGCAAGATGAAATTGAGTTTCATTACCAGCGTCCCCATGGCGGCTATATGGTCAAAAAGCATGTTTTTGAAGGGATTATTCCTAATATGCAGCGTCGTTATCGGGAATCAGATTCAGCGATGATTCGGGAAGAACTAGCGAAATACCTCTCTTCGCGTCCTTGCATGACCTGTCATGGAACACGATTAAGAGAAGAAGCGCGCCATGTATTTGTTGCTGATAAAAATTTACCTGAAATTACTGCCTATTCGATCGAAAAAGCGCATGAATTTTTTAAAAATTTGCAATTACCGGGCTATCGAGGCGAGATTGCAGCCAAGATTAATAAGGAAATTGTCGAACGTCTGGGGTTCCTGGTTAACGTAGGTCTGGATTATTTATCCCTTACCCGCAGTGCGGAAACGTTGTCCGGCGGTGAAGCGCAACGAATTCGTCTCGCCAGCCAGATTGGTTCTGGCCTGGTAGGCGTTATGTATATCCTTGATGAACCCTCGATTGGTTTGCATCAACGTGACAATGAGCGTTTACTGCAGACTCTCTTTCATTTGCGTAATCTCGGCAATACCGTCATCGTGGTTGAACATGATGAAGATGCGATTCGGTCGGCCGATTATGTTCTGGATATTGGTCCTGGAGCGGGTGTACATGGCGGGAAAATAGTTGCCAGCGGTACTCCGGAAGAAGTCATGGCCAAGCCATCCTCCTTGACTGGACAATACTTGTCCGGCAAACAAGAAATTGTTGTTCCCAAGGAGCGGGTTGCTGTTGATGAAAAAAAGATGATTCATTTAACCGGCGTGACTTGCAATAATTTAAGCGATATTAGCGTTAGTATTCCTTTGGGATTGATTACTTGTGTAACAGGGGTTTCTGGTTCCGGTAAATCCAGTTTAATTAATGACACCCTCTATCCCATCGCTGCGAATCGATTAAATCGCGCAAGCCTTTTAACGCCGGGGGCGCTTCGCGATATTAAGGGTTTGGAGCTTTGTGACAAAGTGATTGATATTGATCAAAGCCCCATTGGCCGCACACCACGTTCTAATCCAGCGACTTACACTGGCCTGTTTACACCGATTCGTGAGTTATTTTCAGGGACACCAGAGGCAAGAGCGCGCGGTTATCAGCCAGGCCGCTTTAGTTTTAACGTCCGTGGCGGGCGTTGCGAAGCTTGTCAGGGTGATGGGTTGATCAAAGTAGAGATGCATTTTCTGCCTGATATTTATGTGGCTTGCGATGTGTGCAAGGGCAAACGTTATAATCGGGAAACGTTAGAAATTCAGTATAAAGGTAAAAATATTCACGAAATTCTGGATATGACCGTAGAAGATGCGCGTGTCTTTTTTGATGCGGTACCGGTGCTAGCCAGAAAATGCCAGACGTTAATTGATGTCGGTTTGTCTTATATCCGCTTGGGACAAAGTGCTACTACCCTGTCAGGAGGGGAGGCGCAGCGTATCAAACTGGCTCGCGAATTATCAAAACGGGATACCGGCAGTACACTCTATATTCTCGATGAGCCCACGACAGGGTTACATTTTCACGATATCAAACAACTGCTTGCTGTTTTATTCCGTTTGCGTGAGCAGGGCAACACCATTGTCATCATTGAGCACAATCTTGATGTGATAAAGACAGCCGACTGGTTGATTGATCTTGGCCCTGAAGGGGGACATAAAGGCGGGCAAATCATCGCAACCGGTACACCGGAAATGGTTGCGGAGTGTAAGCATTCTTATACCGGCCAATTCTTAAAGCCTTTGTTAGATAAAGCGAAGAAGAAATCTAAGTAAAATACCGTCATTGAAGCGAAAAGGGCAAAAATTTCTTGATCCTAACAGTCGCCCACCCTAAGATGCAATTTTTATACAATTTAAGAGATAATTATGCCATCCGAGCAAGGCAGCATCGAGCGAATCAAGAAATCGTTAGAGGAAGCAAAAGGACCTGGCCTTTGCCTTTCTTTTTTTAGTGATGGGCTTGACTCTTTTGGCGCGGATCTCATTGGCAAATTCCTGAAATCGAATACGACCGTAACGGATCTGGAGCTTTATGGTAATAAATTCACCAGCGTAGGGACCTTCCTGCTAGTCAAGAGCTTAAAAAGGAATACCGGTCTGATCAAGCTTGCCCTCGGAGGTAACAATTTTAATGATGGTTTTGTGTTAGCCACGTTGGCTGAGGCGGTAAATAGCCATCCTAATTTGGTTTTTCTTGAGTTGGGGGATAGCGAAATGGGTGGAAATGCGACCTTTTTGTTATCGAAGCTGGCGACAAGGCGATTTCCAAAACCACTTATTCTTATTCTTAATAATAACGACATTACAGATGATGTAATTGCCGCTTCAGCACAGGCCTTGGAGAATAATACTTCTCTGACGGAGATTAATCTTTCCGAAAATGAAATAACCAGTGCCGGTGCTTCCGTTTTGGCAAAGGTATTAAAAAAGAATAATACGTTGAAAGTACTTAACCTTTTTGCAAATGCAATCGATTATCAAGGGGTTTTAGCTCTATTTGAGGCGCTAAAAATTAATCGCACTTTGACTACAATCGACCTGTCTTCGAATGAAATTTATACTAGCCAGGATAATCAGGGGAAGCTTGGTGCCAGGATAGCCGAAGTACTCATGGAAAACAGCTCATTAACCGCCGTATTACTTAGTGACTTGCAACTGGGGAATGAAAATATACTATCATTTGTCAGAGTCATCAGGGCTAACACGAGTTTAACTGCACTGGGTCTTGAGGGTAACGCTATTAGCGACCAGACCGAGGCGGCCTTGGTTGAAGCATTAGAAGATAATATCTATTTGACCAAATTCGAGCTTGATACAAAACTGCGTCCTCAGATAGATCGTTTGTTAGCTCGTAATCAATTGTTGCAACAGAGGTATGTACAGCCATTACTGGCTGCCTCTGAGAAAGAGGATACCGCTGAGATTATCAGGTTGTTAATGCAGATGAAAACGGCATACCCAGAGATAGATAGTGCTAATTCCAAATTACCAAAACAATTAGTCCATTTCTATTGGAGTGTTGCTGATGAACTCGTTGATTCTTTATTTGTGAGTGAAGGGTTGAATGATAAAGCCCGTTATTCCTTGATTCTTGAGCTGTTAAAAAATAGGCTTAACGAGGAGAAATATCAAAAAATAGTAAGGGCCTGTTTGAAAGGACTTGGACGATTAAGTGGAGCGCAAGAGAGTGATTCGGATTTTGAACCCCATCAATCGAATCAGTTTGTGACCTACTGTCAATTGCGCTCGGCTGGGCAGCGAGTACTGAGTGAAACGATCGATACGAATGGCCAAATAAAAGAAACACATCACCACCGACATCAATTGTTAAGAGCACTCTGTCATCAGGAAAGTTATACACCACTGGCAACACACTACTTACTTGCTTCGCCAGAAGTAAGAGCGCAACTTAACCTGAATGACAGCGACAAACCTGTTGTCATTGATGCAGTTATAGTAACCAGTACAGATAATTCAAGTAATAGGCTTGATAAAGACGCTGCGATTTTAGTAATGGGGGATAAAATTGACCCCGATCACCGGGCGCAATTAATGTTATACGGCTATACAGAGGCCGTAAAGAAATTCTCTAAAGATACGCTACCCAAGCCTGAACACCTTCTGAGGCATGCTGTCGATAGGCTTACAACCGAACTCGATGATGAGAAAGAACATCGGTTCACGTCTTCCTCCGGCAAGGAAGAAGTAGACACTGAAGTTACTCCAGGCTACCCAAATTCCTTAGCACTAAAGGGTGTTTTCGGGAAAAGTTATGTCAGAAAGGAATCTTCATCAGAAGATGAAGAGGACCCGTGCCCACAGAAAAAAACAAAATTTTTCTAAACCATGTTGGGCAGTCCTCTTAACCCGGCTATCTATATCGGGCAGTCCATTATTGAAGCTAAAATAACCGGTGTATTAGACCGCGTTTCCCCAATGGCACCTGAGTAAAGAATAGGTGGTATGTGCTTGTGTAGTTGTATTTTTTCATTAGAAGTTCTCTGTTATTCTGGCCGACACCATGCTTTCAATTTATTCCTTTTCAATAAATATTGTATCTAAAACAACATATTTATGTTGTTAAACAATATTTTTGCTGTCGTCGCTTTTAACCTGGTCTATAATTAACCCGTGGGATTCTGCATCATAATGATGCAGCGTAGTATAAGGAGATTTATTATGAAGATTAAATCCACAATAGCTGGGTTAGTATTCGCTACATCGATGATTGCAGTAGCGGGAACAAGCCAAGCTGCATGCGCATCTTGTACCGTGCAAGAAGGATTTTCAGGAACTGGATGGCACATGGTTCGATGTAATATTTGTCTTCAACCTGCCGAAACCTGGCAGCAATATGTTAGCGGAGGCTACGCTCCACCAGTAACTGGAAATAATAACCTATGGCTCATAGGACGATAATTTCCAGTACAGAGGGGGAGATTGACTCAGTAGTTCTGGCTGGTCTCACCCTCGCTTCTTTAATGAAATATAAACGCTTCAAATAGATGCACGCCCGATGTTTTTGCAGATGATCAAATGCATTTGAGTTCAGAAACCCTGTTCAAGTCTATTCATTAATTCTGTCGCTTCTCTGCGGGTAAATGGTTTAGAGATGAAACCGGAGATGTTGGCTTTTTGAATTTGTCTGGCAAATTGCGCTTCACTATGCACACTCAAAGCGACAACGGGAGTCTTTTTATTAAGCAGGCTGGTGGTTTTAATTAGCTCTGTAACCTCAAATCCATTATGTCTGGGCAAGCTTAAGTCCATCACGATAAGATCAAAATGCATCAGGTTGCATTCTTCCAGGGCTTCTTCACCTGACTCAGCTACAATGACGTCACAGTGAAAGTCTTCTAAAATGGCCTTAAACGCTTCCTGGGCTGGCTTGGAATCGTCTACTAATAAGAGTTGATATCTTTTCATGATCCACTTAATCCCTGTGAAAAATTGATAAACCAATTTTAAGTGCGTTAATCAGCATTATTGAAAACCAGATTACTTTAGCAATAAAAAACAGATCAGAACAGTCACCGGCATGTGGTCGCTAATTTTATACCAAGCCTCAGTCTCTGAGGGCTCGACCGATTTATTTTGAACAGCACTTTTAGATGCCGTGCCTATAGCACGGCAGGTAGGTCATTAAAGGGCTTTCATAAACTCAGTCAGATCCGCTTTTTCCTGAGTATTTAATTGTAACTGTAGAACCAAATTAAAGAATTCAACCGTATCAGCCAAAGTCAACAGACGACCATCATGCAGGTAAGGTGGAGAATCCTTTATACCGCGTAAAGGAAAGGTTTTAATCGGTCCATCACCTACTGCTCTGAGCCCATTGATGGTTTGTGGATTAAAGAAACGTTCCGTATGCAGGTTATGCATCGTGTTGTCGGTGTAATAAGGAGGGGTGTGGCAAGTGGCACATCTTGCTTTACCAAAGAAAAGTTCCTGGCCGCGCAATTCTGCTGGCGTTGCTTTAGCTGGATCCAGTTTCCCATCCCAACTCAGTTTGGGAGCAGGTGGAAAATCCAATATTTCCTGAAATTCAGCCATGAAGTGGACCTGGCTGCCACGCTCAAGAATATTGACTCCCTTTTTGGTCGCAATGACCGGGTCGCCATCAAAATAAGCAGCACGTTGTTCGAATTCAGTAAAGTCTTCGATTGTTTTTAATGCGCGCTGTGAGCCAAAGAGCCGCTGAATATTTACACCACGCAAAGTCGGGGTATTAATACGATGACGAAACTCTTGTGGGCGAATGTCTCCAACCAGATGAGTTGCCTTGTTGGTATGGCCATTGGCATGGCAATCAAGACAAGCAACACCACGGCTGGGTTCTATGGTGCGCCGATCATCGGTTTGGTTAAATTGTTGTTGTGGGAAAGGGGTTACCAACAACCGTAGACCTTCCAATTGTTTAGGGTTAAGGATGCCGTTAAATAATTCAAAATAATTATTGATAGTTACCAGCTTTCCTTGTGATACATCGCCAAGATCCGGACGTGTTGTCAAAAAGATCGGGGCAGGAAAGGGTGGTAAAAAATGATCGGGAATATCAAAATCCAGATCAAAGCGAGTCAGATCGCGGTGTTCCTGCTTGTTGATTTCATCGATAGCAAATTTTGGAAAAAGCATACCCCCTTCAGGATGGTTGGGGTGCGGCAGAGGCAAGAAACCTTGAGGATATAACCCTTCTTCCTTAATTTGCTCGGGCGTCATTTTAGCGAGTTGATCCCAGGTTGTTCCTTGAGGTAGCTTAACGCGTACACCTTCCTGAATGGGTTTCCCATTTGACATTTTCGCATTTTGCGACGGGTTGTTGGTTAAATCATAACGCTGGTTAAGTAAATCCTGCTGTTTTTTATTAATCGCGTCTTTTGCAGCAGACATGCGCTTCATAACTGTCTGAAAAGGTTCTTGCATGATAACGGGCATGTAGCTGGTAGGCGGTGCGCCAGAGGCTTGGGAATTAGAAGGTGCCGTAGCTGGAGTAGACGCCGGCTCAGCATAGGCTGACGTTATAACTGAGCAAGAAAAGGCGGTCAATCCAATGATTTTTTTTAACATAGAAGATCCATTTCTTATGAATATAGTCTTCCTAATCATAAAAGAGTTGTAATTTCATTACAATAAGAGAACTTTGATGCTTAGTTTCCCAAGACAAATAACTACTAATTCTGCTCAAAATTGCACGCAGGTTGACAAGTTTTTTCGCTTCAACTAAATTAAGGGTCGTTTTTATCACCGGGGGTGCTTTGCAGCGATTCGTGTTGCAAGGCTGAGAAAAACCCTTAAAACCTGCTCTGGTTAATACCTGCGGAGGGAGTGTGATGGTTAGAGATATTTTTCTTATTTAATGGCCTTTTAAGCAGGCTTATCTTTGACGTCACATCCTCTGTTGTATGAATAGAAGGATGTTATGGCTGCTCCATTTTACAAACTTATGTTGGTCACCCATCGCGGGTCTTGTCCTTTAGCGGAGTATTTGCTCTTTATTGAACAATGTGTCAGTGCAGGCGTTAGTTCTGTACAACTTCGCGAAAAAAATGCTCCCCCAGCTTTTCTATTAGCATTCGCTTCTGAACTTAAGAGTCTTTTAGATCACCACCATATTCCGCTGATCATCAATGATGATCTTGATCTGGCTTTAGCCGTCGATGCACAGGGTCTGCATTTGGGACAGACTGATGGTTCACCACAACTTGCCAGACAGCGTTTGGGGCCGGATAAATTGCTCGGTTTATCAATAGAAACGGAAGATGATTTGCAGCGAGCCAATCAGTCTGTTGTGGATTATGTAGCCGCTAGTGCTGTTTTCCCTACTCAGCATAAAAAGAATATTCGTACAACCTGGGGCTTGGATGGGCTGCACCGTTTAAGTTTACGCTCGACTCATCCAATGATCGGTATTGGCGGTATTGATCAACACAATGTCAAGGAAGTCATGGCAGCGGGAGCGAAGGGGATTGCGGTAATTGGTGCTCTTCATAAGGCGGAAAACCCTGCGCTTATGGCAGCAACGCTACGTCAATTAATGGAGGGAAGTGAAACATGATGAATCTGTTGAAGGATTTGGAAGAGGCGTTAGTTAGCCTCCGTCAAACGAAGCCTTTGGTTTTATGTTTAACCAATTTTGTTACTATGGAATTTATGGCTAACAGCTTATTGGCCTCGGGGGCGGCACCCTTGATGAGTCAGGCGATGGATGAAATGGAAGAGCTGATTACGATCAGTCAAGTCGTTAACATCAACTTAGGTACCCTCGATCACGCTTTTTATGAACGAGCGTTAGAGGCGGCAAAAATAGCCAAGTCACAAAACAAGCCTGTTGTGCTGGATCCCGTTGGTGCTGGCGCAAGTCGTTTACGCACCAGTGCGGCAAAATCGCTTCTCCCTCATGTCGATATCATTCGCGGCAATGCCAGCGAGATTCTGGCTTTAAGCGATGAAGCAGGTGATACGAAAGGCGTTGAATCGGCCCGTAGTGTGAATCAGGCAATGAATGCTGCGCAACAACTGGCTGTTTCACCATCAAAAATTGTTGTAGTGAGTGGCCCGGTTGATTTTATAACCGATGGCAGACAGGCAATCAATTTACCCTTTGGTTCACCACTGATGCCTTTGGTGACGGGTATGGGTTGCACGCTGACTGCTGTAATCGCTGCCTTTGCGGCAATTGGCTTAAGCATGTACCAGGCTGCTCTACTGGCGACTGCTTATTTTGGTTTATGTGGACAACTAACCCAGCATAAAACACAAGGACCAGGCGGTTTTCGACAAGTATTTATTGATAAATTATATAAACCCGATTGGGAATTATTCGGTGAGTGGATTGCAGGTTCTGAGATAGTTGACTCGTTCAATTCGATTAACTGAGATAGAAAAATGACAATGCGCTATAAAACCCTGTCTATAGCAGGTTTCGATGGTTCCGGTGGGGCGGGTATTCAAGCCGATTTGAAAACTTTTTCTGCTTTTGGCTGTTATGGTATGACAGTGCTAACCGCGTTGCCGGTACAAAATACCCGTGGGGTTAAAGCTTGTTATGAGCTGCCTTTACAGGCTATTGATGATCAATTGCATACTATTTTTGAAGATATCCGCCCAGACAGTATTAAAATCGGTATGCTTTTTAAACGAGATATTATTGAGTTAGTGGCCCATTTCCTCAGGCGCTACGCAGCAGGAATCCCGATTGTCCTTGATCCTGTACTTGTCGCTAAAAGCGGCGATCGGCTGCTATTACCTGATGCCCTGGATACCATGAGATCAGTGCTTATTCCGCTTGCAACAATCATTACACCGAATTTACCCGAGGCCTGGGCATTAACTGGTGAGACGAATGCTGCGAGTGACACCATGCTGGAGCTAGCGCAAAAGCTGATTAAACTGGCCCCGCAAAATGTCTTATTAAAAGGCGGGCATTTATCCGCATCCCACTCGAATGATCTGCTTCTTAACCGGGAGGGGGAGTTTTGCTGGCTAGAGGGAACCCGAATTAATTCAAACAATACACATGGAACGGGATGTACCTTATCCGCTGCTATCAGTGCGTGCCTGGCTTTAGGTGTTGAGTTAAAGGAAGCGTGTAAAATAGCTAAAGACTATGTGTTTAAGGCAATAGACGCCGCGAAAAATGAGCAAATTGGCTTGGGACATGGGCCGTTACATCATTTTTATCATCTCTGGCCCAAGCTGGACTTTTATAAACCTTGAGCGACTCTTGTTTAAGAGTTTGCTTTTTCCCTTAGTTTAGAGCTATAACTTATTGGAGATAAACCAAAAGGATAGAGCAATGAGTACCTTTCTCATAGCGATTTTAGTCATCATTGTGTTACTCGTCTTCTGGGCGATAGGCATTTTTAATAGCTTAATTGGCTTAATTGAGGCGATTAATAACAATAAACGCCAAATTGATATTCAATTAGATAGGCGCTTCAAGGTATTTGAATCCTTAATTGAATCAGTAAAAAAATACATGGATTACGAGAAAACCACTTTGAAGGATGTCGTGGCGTTACGTAATCAAGCGCAGGCAGCCAAGGCTGCTGGCGATGAAAAAGCCCGGATGGCGGCAGAAAACGGGATTTCGCAAATTGCATCTGGCTTGAATGTGGTGTTTGAGCAATATCCTGACTTGAAGGCAAGTTCGAACGTTTTGCAATTGCAAGAAGAAATCGTCAATACTGAAAATAAACTGGCCTATTCCAAGCAAGCTTATAACGATAGTATTGAACGTTATTACGCGAAGAAAAAATCCTTTTTTGAATCCATGGTAGTTAGTTTTTTCCGTGATAAATTGGATAAAGTATTTGACTATTGGTCATTGCCTGATGATCAAATTAAGGCACGCGAAGACTATACCGTGAAATTTTGAGTAATTTATGGCTCTTTCTGATTATCATGCATCCGTAGGCAATTGGCGCGAGCAGTTGCGCCGTAATGAACGCAGGACTTTCTGGGTAATTATGATTTTCCTTGCTGTTTATGCGGGCGTCGGTATGTTTGCGGATGTGGTTATTGTGCAGTCGCTCTATCCCCAGGCAACTTTGCAGCAGTGTATCTATGCTCTGGTCACCTGGCGTGTCATGCCTTATGCAACGATATTAATGATAGCTTTTGCAGCTATCTCCTTATTGGTTACCTATACGCTCTATGATCGCATTATGTTACTCGGTACTGATTCACGCGAGATTAACGAGAACCTTGCCCAAACGTTACAGGAAAAACAACTTTATAACGTGGTTGAGGAAATGAAGGTTGCAGCAGGCCTGCGGTATATGCCCAAGGTTTATCTCATTGAAGCAGACTACATGAATGCCTTTGCCAGTGGTTACAGTGAAAAATCAGCCATGGTCGCTATTACTCGCGGTTTAATGGAAAAATTGGATCGTGCGGAATTACAGGCCGTTATGGCGCATGAATTAAGTCATATTCGCCATCATGACATCAAGTTGACACTGATGGTTGCAGTGCTAAGTAATATTCTGTTGATTGTAATTGATATTTTATTTTACAGCGTGATTTATCGGCGTGATCGACGTGAAGATAACCGCCTGGTATTGGTTATCACTTTACTACGGTATATCCTGCCTGTCATTACCGTGGTTTTAGCGCTCTTTGTAAGCCGTACACGTGAATATATGGCAGATGCCGGATCCGTTGAATTAATGCGCGATAATGAACCCATGGCGCGTGCACTGCTGAAAATAACCCAAGATCATCAACAGCACGCTGAGCAATATAGCGGTCAATATGGGCAAACACCGCATGAACAGGTGCGGCATGCTTCTTACCTGTTTGATCCTTCCAGTATTGATCCGGTGAAATCATTTAGTAATGCTTTCTCTACTCATCCTTCGATTGATGAGCGTCTACGTGCTTTGGGTTTTAAACGCAAGAGTCCTAAAGAAACGAAGGAAGAGCCTCAGGAATAAAGGGTATCAGCCTTTTGCTTCTTCTGGATACTCAGCGTTGATGGCAGGCTACGCAACCATAGCCAGAGTTAAACAGGATTGCTTTGTCTGGATCAGAATGGTCTTTCTGAAAATTGGCAACATTAGCCTTCGCGTTCAAAATTCTTTTTTCCAGCATTTGGCGATAGGGCCAGGATGAATAATTTTTGGCAAGTTTGGCGTTTTGATAGATTTTGATACCGGTTTGCCAATCGCCGGCTTTCACTAACATATCGCCCATATTCATAAAAAATCCTTCAAAATTATGAGGGGCAACCCATGAGTTCCAGCAAGCGCGCGCCTTACCTTGCTGCGTTTCACGAGCCATATAGGAGTTATAATCAGGATTTTTGCGGTCGATTTTCTTTCCTGCACACAAATCGAGAGTACGCCATTGCCATTCCAAGCCCTCTTTAAAAGAATCGGATTGCGGCGCTAAGGTACTCATTGGATAGCCTGCGGTAAAATAATTAAATTCCGGCCAATTAGCGATCGCGCGCTGCAAGGTAAAATAACCGCGCACTTCTTCGCGCTTATCATGAAAAATTTTGCCTTCAATTAATTGGGCATCCCCCAGGAAACCTTCGAAGACAGCATTGTGCGGATCAAGAGTAAAGGCATCAGAAAAATATTTTTTTGCCAAGACAATTTCATTAGTAATTTTAGGTGATTCCTGGGGCAGGCGTTGACGTTCGGTGATCTTCCAGATATGGGTAAAGCCTATATGGGCAGCAAGCTTGGGATCATTCGGATTTTGAAGATAAGCGGCCATCAATAAGTAATCTGCTTTGTTCAGATCGTTATAGCGTCCTTGATGCAAGGTATCCCAAAAAAAAAGTTCTGCTTTCTTAGCCAGTTCGCTATGCGATGGAATAGCGCGCTTCTGTGGAGTAGTCATTAAGGCTATTCGTTCACAGCCTGTAAGACTTAACACCATGAGATTTAAGATAATAAAAGAGAATCTCATCTGGGCTCTCCCTGGCAATTGACTCATCTTTATAGCATCTAAACTTAATTATTGACAAGCCAAGCCAGGAAAGAATAGGGGGGGCTATACAAATAATTTTTCATTAGCATCATAACCAGGAAATTCGGGATCTTTTAGATGTTTTTTGTCCTCTTCGTAATCTAACGGATCAAGAAGGAAAAAACGATCAGGCAGGTAATGTGAAGTGGCTACGGCTTTATTTGGTTTACTGAGCTTCGAGGCAGAGACAGAAGGCACTGGGCCTGGAGGGGGAGCTGCGGGAACAGGTACTTGCTCACCTTTTTTTAATGCCTTGTTATAACGCGAGTCTTTAACAAAAATAGCCAGAGGCAGTAAGTCATCAAAGGTTTGACTCGCTACAATTGCTTTGACGGAGAACTCTTTAATACATTTTTCAGTAAGAATACTTGAATGATCTTCATAAACTAAAAGTTCATTTTTTGACAGGTTATAGTAATGCTGAAGATCTTCCAGCATTTCTTCCTTAGTCGGTCTATAATGGCCGCTTTCATTGCTGACTAAACACAATTTTCCTTTTTCAAAGACCAAATAACCTGCTGAAGTGACTTTTTTGCCATTACTTAGATAGGAATGATGTGCAATATCCTCTTCTTTGGCAGCAAAGAGAGCTCCTGACAAGATTCGTACATAAAGATATTTACCATGAGGCACTGTTCCATCAGCGAATGCAAAAATACCGTTCTCATTCGTGTGTAATTCTGCAGCAAATTTCAATAATACCTCGGGAAGGTAACTAGATTCTTCATAGTTGGCTTGCAATCTTCTTTGGCGTTTTCTCTCGGGACGACAATTATCTTTTAATGCAATCCCGCGGAGTCGGATATTATTCGCATTTTCTGAATTAAAGCTATCTGTTGGCATGACGTCTACTATGACTAACTAGTTTGCGTCATTTTAAAAAAGAATTATTAAGACTGTATTAAATTGGGTGTTTTTGATTTTAAATTTTACTTTTTGTATTCTTAAAGCCATTTCTTGCGTTTAAAATACTTAAAAGGTATCAGGGCTGATAAAATCATGAGACCAAGCGCGACAAGATAACCCCATTTGAAGTTTAATTCCGGCATGAAATGGAAATTCATACCATAAATACTGGCGATCAAGGTGGGCGGCAGGAAAATAACAGCCGCTACGGAAAATATTTTAATGATGGCGTTCTGTTCGATATTAATCATTCCCAGCGTTGCATCAAGAAGAAAATTGACTTTACTGGAAATAAAGTTAGCGTGGTCGCTCAGTGCACCAACATCTTTGGCTAAAGTACCTAGCCTGATTTGCCCTTCACTATCAATTTGAGGACCAGCTGACTGCCCAAAGAAAGTAATCAAGCGATTAAAATTAACCAGACACTCTCGCGCTTTGGTGTTTAGATCCGCATTGGCGCCAATGAGTTGAATGATTTGTTGATAATCCGGTTTTTCAGCGTTTGGGGTTTGCTGTTGGCGAAAAATGGTATTGGAGGCTTCTTCCAAACGGTGGCCAACAGTTTCCAGCATATCGGCCAATCTATCGACTGCCGATTCAATTAGTTCGATGAGCAGGTTAGCTGGTTGATGGAAGTTAATATCAATTTTTTGTACCTTTGCTGTAAATAATTTAAAAGCCAGCGGTTCGATATAACGTATAGTAATCAGCTGTTGCTTGGTAAGCACAAAAGTGACCGCGTCATGTTTGGGATCTGGAGAGGCTGATCGTGCAATCATTAACGCGGTCATAAACAGGGCTTCTTTGGTTTTATAGAGTCGGCTGGATAGTTCAATTTCAAGCATTTCTTCACGAGTGGGAATATTTAAATTTAAGAATTTTTCAATGAGTAGCTCTTCTTCCTTTGAAGGGTGAAGTAAATCAAGCCAAATGGCATCGTTCAGTAAAGGAAGATTATTTTCAGTAATTTCATGAACTTGCAGGGCACCATGATCCAGGTAGGCTGTAATCATCCGATTCTCATTTCTCATGCTGTTAAATTAAGTTAATCTATTTAGCGGTGACAAGCTAGTCAACGGCTGAAATTTTATTAATGAGGATAGGGCTTATTCGTGGTCGATTTGTTTAGCTGCATGGGAAGGGTATTAACCGTATCAATTCATTGAAAAGGACTAATCGGATGAACAAAATCTGCATCGTTATACTGTTATTTTTTAGCCCAATGATTGTGGCAAATGCAGCACAACAATCAGTGCGTTGTGTTTTGCAGGGTTTAAAAGATCCCATCTCCTTTGTAGTACCGAGCAAAGCAGGTGATTTGCCTCAGATCGATTTTCCTTATGCGGTCAAGACGATACTGTTTAGTCTGAGAGATAAGAATTTAATTCTGGTGGCAGTCGATCAGGATGATGCTTCACGCATGAGGCTCTTTCTTTCTGCGCAAGCCCATACTAAAAAACAACGCTATGACGGCCAGTTTATGGCCGATTATGGGGGTAATCAACTGCAACTGGATAATGGGCCTGTTTCTTGTGAGGTTAAATAGCGTTCTCTCTATAGCGAGTTTCCGAAGAAGTCTAATAATACAGGGGTTCTATAGCCAGTTGGGTTGCGAAACCCAACTGGCTATTCCTCAATCCTGGAATTAGATGCTTACTGATGGACGTTCTATTGCAGGCGCGCCATGCTCTACAAAATCAGCGGGGAGATCGGCTCCTGCTATTGTCTGAACTAACTCTGCTTTGTCAATTTGCTCGGCTATATGTTTTCTTAGTTCTGGAGGTAAACAGGGTTGTGCAAGATCCGCTATTTCAGACATAAAGAAACGAAGACGATTTTTCTGAAATAGAAGCTGTTTAACATAATTTAAATTTAAATGTAGGCCCATGTGTTTTAACCGTGTAGAACTCTCGTCTGTAAAAATAATCTTCTTTTGGAAATCACTCTCAGGGTCGTAATCTAACCTTAAAATCGCTGCCAACTCCCTCATATCGTGTTCAAAAAATCTCTCTTGCATTCTGCCCGGCGCATACCGTACCTGATAAATAGGATTATTACTGATTCCAAAGAGTCCTATCTTGCCATCCCCTCTTAAGAAAAAGGTTGCTTGCTCAGTGAAGAGACGTGCATCAGATTCCATAAAATCACGTCCTCTTATCATTGCCCCTTCCCCAATTGCCATGAGATCCCCTTTGGTTATTTCATTGAGTATAGGAATAATTCTAGCCAACTCTATTTGGCGATCATTCTGAATAAGCTGTTTTATAAAGCCAAGAAGACAAAGGGTTTTACTTAGAGGTTCCCCTAATTCATCAGCCGGGTTCCTAAGTAACATAGTTACTATGGACATAGTCTCTTGATAATCTGCGGTATTACGGAAGGTTAAGATCGCTTTAAGGATTGCTTGAAATACATCCCGCTTATTCGTGAACTGGCCATGAAAATAATCGTGGAGAGGGCTTGGTAGTCTAGTTTGCCCTGTCTCCTTGTCTACAACAAAGTTATCTTCGAGCCTCTTATGATCGACAGCAAAATAGTCATAGTTGGTAAGATAGGTAAAATCATCTTTGGTAAACTTGGTAAAGGTATTTATAAAATCCAACAGGGCAAGAGCCAGGATTCGATCTTTGGGTAACTCACAACAACGAGTCTCCATAGAAAATTCATTATAAATACCCTCCACACAGGCCTGGAATTTATATTCTTGTCTATTGTCCCCAATAATCGTTTTGAGAGTATCGCTTAAGTCCTGGAAATGTGGATGAAAGTTCAGAGTCATACCTATATAGTCATTGTTGAAAAAATAGCTTTTAGCCCGTAGTCCCCCATCGGCAGGCACCGAATCTGCTGGTTGTATGGAGGTAAGTTTTATTTGGATAATGCCCTCTGTCTCATAGAGACTAAAACCAAGAAAAGTCATTCCTAGATCCTTGAATTAAAAGGGGATCATTTGATAACAATCAAAAAATTAAAAAAAACGAAAAATTATCTTCCCCTGATTCCTAAATGGAATGAAAGTCTTGTCGCTGGTTAAAAATTTCTGGATAATCGAATTCCCCACCTAATAAGTTAAATTGCTCTGCTCCTATGAAGCCAAATTACCGTCTGTTTAACGCAATTATTTTTGATTTTGATGGTGTCATTTTGGATAGCGAGCCGATTCACTTCGAAGCTTGTAACTATGTACTAAAAGACATTGGCTTTAATCTTGATTACGAAGAATTTAAAAAAAATTATTTAGGTTTAGCTGACAAAACATTATTTCCGCAATTATTGGCTAGTAAAAGATTGAGTCTGCCATTGGATAAAATCGATCAAATGATCGATAAAAAACAAAATTATTTTACGTCTCTCATTCGTAATAAAAAGACATTGCCGGTTATTAACGGTGTGGCCCAATACATCAAACAAGCTGTTAACGCAGCAAAAAAACTTGCCATTTGCAGTGGCGCAGCCCAAAAAGAAATTTTAACCGTATTGAAAAAACTAGAGCCTGACATTCAGGTGTCTCATTTCAATGCCATCGTGACAGCCGATGAGGTGCGCTATGGAAAACCCTCGCCTGAGGGCTATTTACTCACCGCGCAAAAATTAGGACTTCTTCCTAACCAATGTTTGGTTATTGAAGACTCACCGCACGGCATTAGGGCCGCAAAAGAAGCTGGAATGCCTGTCGTTGCTCTACTCACTTCCTATCAGGAAGCAGAGTTACTGCAGGCAGATTATATTACCCGAGATTTTGAAACCTTAGTGCTTGCTCATTAACAATAGATATACGCAAACTGCTCATATTTTTTTCCTCAATTAATCATTGATTTATGCATGTTGTAATTTAAATGAATTCCTTGTTTTTTATTTTCTCATTTTAGATGAGAATAATACAGAGAAATATTGTCTGAAATCGATACCTGAAAGGAATGAGACTTAACGAGTCGGAGAGAATGACCAAGGCGTGTTTTTAATGGTCTAACGGTGTCAGGTTATTAAAACCGAATGACACGAGCCTTGCTTTTTCAAAGCCAGGCATTGTTATAATTAGATCAATAACATTGATGTTATCTTAGAACAAAGTGTCATTGGACTAGTGATAAATTTTAGAAGGTTATCAATATGAACACTGAATTACCGGAGCAGCTAACTGACTTGATCGTAAAAAGGTTAAGTGAGGCCAGGGACGATTTGAAAAAACAATTTTCCTTTGAGCATCCTGTAAAAGTTGCACGCCATTTCGCTCTGGATAATCTTCTTCCTAAGGAAATCGCAGAGGAAATCTATGCTAACTTTCCTAAACCCAAGGACATGCATGTATTAAGTCATCGTGGGGAATTAAAGCTACGATATAGTCATCTAAAGGATACATCCAGTCTGATACAGGATATAAACAAGGCGATTCAAAACCCACGGGTGGTTGCTGAAATTGAAGCGATTACGGGGATCAAAAACCAAATACCCGATCCCTCGCGATTTGCGGGTGGTATCAGTATGTTACTCAAGGGATATTACATCAATCCTCATTTAGATAATTCGCATGATATCGATAAAAAATTCTATCGCACTGTTAATTTACTTCTCTATGTTTCACCGAATTGGAAGGAAGAAAATGGCGGCAATTACGAATTATGGGATCAATCACTTAAAAATCGCATTGTTGTTCCCTGCTTTTTTAATCGCCTGGTTGTGATGGAAACCAATCGCATTTCTTGGCACTCTGTTAATAAAGTCTTATGTGATGCGCCCCGCTGTTGTGTATTCAATTACTTTTTTTCCGAGCAATCACCGGCAGGCGAACCTTATTTAAATATTAATTCTTTTCTGAATCCCCTCTACAGACCTCGCGCTGAACAAAAAATTCGGTGCGCAATTGCTAATGTAAAGCATGCAATTTTGAACAAGATACGATAATACACTGGATAGGTGTAGCAACTGTCTTGAAATGGAAATTCAAAACAGTTGCTACAGGGTACTTATTTAGTGCTGGTATAGGCTGGGCATGATGGGCAAAAGAGACCACAACCTGAAACGAGGGCAGTAGAGCCAACGATTGCTACTAAAAATACTATTGTTTTCATGACATTTCCTTATTATTTAGTGCTAGTGTAGGCCGGGCATGCTGGGCAAAAGAGACCACAACCTGAAACCAGGGCAGTAGAGCCAACGATTGCTACTAAAAATAGTATTGTTTTCATGGCATTTCCTTATTATTTAGTGCTCGTGTAGGCTGGGCATGCTGGACAAAAGAGACCACAACCTGAAACCAGGGCAGTAGAACCGACGATTGCTACTAAAAAGATGATTGTTTTCATTTATTAGCATCCTTGCATAAGTGTTGACATACATAGTATATATACAGTTTTAAAAATTGACAAATTGCATATTAAAAAGAACAAATGTTCTTTAAATGAAAAAGTTAATTGTGTATTGATACTCTTATTATAGTCTTTGTACGGATAAGTATTGTTCAGACTTGGATTGCAATATAACAAGGTAGCTTAGAGTCAACGGTCTCTATAGAGTCTGTATTGAGGTATTGATTGAGGTATTGGCGTCCGGATCAGGTGAGCCCCTAACCCGGATTACCTTTAACTATTAGTAACAAGTAGCATCGTAACAGGTTGGGCAACAACGTTTGGTAACAACAGGTCTGGCAACCACGACTGTTTTACAGCAAGTACTGTCAACAACAGCAGTTCTTACATTTCCGCAACAGGGGGTGGCAACAACGGGTGAAACAGTATAATCGCTTCCAGCCATATCCATACAACCACAACCAGTTAGACTGACTACTATCGGTATCAATGCTATCCCTTTCATAGTTAACCTCTAGTTTAGGTAGGTAGCTTGAGTGTATATTATTTATTCTTTTTGCGCAAGTTTTGTCTATTTCGGGATGAGGATACAAGCCCATTTTAAAGACATCCAACACCGAGTTAAGCCCGGTGTTGTGGTTTGTACTTATTATTCTGCATCCTAGGTAGACAAGTCCCTATGCGCAATACGCATGTAAAAAAAGCAGCAAGGCTTTTTGCACATGCAAGCGATTTTCGCTTTGGCTAAACAAGGCGGCTGCAGGTTCGTCTGGCAGGGTTACAGAGACTTCTTTACCACGAACCATCGGCATACAATGCATAAAAATAGCTTCTGGTTTGGCATGAGCCATGAGTTGTTCATTCACCTGAAAATCAGTAAATGAAGTCTCGTCGGTTTCTTGCTCAAATCCCATGCTTGTCCACACATCTGTGTAAACTGCGTGAGCGTCACGAACTGCTGTTTCCGGTGTTGAATGACCGTGAATCATTCCAGGTGTTGCCGCCATGCTCTTGGCAAGAAGCCCCTCATTAGGTTGATTGGCTGCAGGACAGCAATAGTTTATTGTTATGCCGAGTTGGGGTGCCATTAATAACAGACTATGAAGAATATTATTACCATCACCAATATAGGCCATCGTTAAACCGGCCAGGGTACCGAAATATTCCTGTAGGGTCAGTAAATCAGCAAGGATCTGGCAAGGATGATACAAGGCGGATAATCCATTGATAAGGGGGACGTTGGCGTAAGTCGCCATTTCTTCCAAACCTTGATCATCATGGGTTCGCACCATAATGAAATCGCAATAACCATTTAATACTCGGACCAGGTCTCGTGGTTCTTCCGATTTTCGGGTCGTGCTGACACTTTCTACAGCTGTACCCCCCAGACTTTGCATGGCAAGAGAGAAACTTAACCGGGTCCGGAAAGAGGGTTTTTCAAAAATCATGGCCAGATTCTTATGCAATAAGGCATTAGAATAATTTTCTGGTTTCTCTTTCACGAGTTTGGCGAGTGTCAAGATGGCCATGATATCCTGGTCGTTGAGTTCCATCCCTGTTAAAACATGCCTGGTTTTCGAAGGATGCCTGATTTGCTGATAGAGTTTTTGCAACGGTTTGACAAAAGGTTCTTCTGCACGGTTATGGCAAAGACTTTGTACCATCATTGCAGATGCTTCATAAGTGGACGCGTAGGGAATATGGTGTTGCAGAGCAAACGATAAAAAATCCAGATGAGCGTCAACCACCAGGATCAGATCAGGATTCTTGCCTGGCTGGAGTTCGTCGATAAGCGTAAATCCTGCCTTTGCCAGGGTTATCAGCAATGGATCATTTTTAGCAAAACCAGAAGTAAAAACAACCTTGGCGTTTTGCTCATCGCAGTGATTACCTGCAGCAATCTGTGCTTTTAAGTAGGCTTCATGAGGTGTCAAACCGATACCCATGACTTCGCCAGTACCCTTCATTTCCGGGCTAAGGAGTGGGGTTGACGTTGAAAACTTGCGGAAAGGTAAGACGGCTTCTTTCACACAATAATAGGGTAAAGTGACGGGCGTTAAACAGCGTTGTTCTTTGAGTGAAATGCCCAGCATGCAATTGACTGCAATTTCTATTAAAGGAATACCTGTTGCTTTGCAGATAAAAGGAGTGGTTCTTGATGCTCTGGGATTGACTTCAATCAAAAATACCTCAGACCCTTTTACTGCAAATTGCACATTCATAAGACCTTTCAGTTTTAAGGCACGCGCCAGAATTTTCGTTTGTTTATGAAGAAGATTAGTGAGAGCCAAAGGAAGTTTATAAGGGGGCGTTATACATGCTGAATCACCCGAATGAACACCCACTGCTTCGATGTGTTCGAGGACTGTGGGAATAAAGATATCGTCGCCATCCGATACAGCGTCAATATCGACCTCAATCGCACCCGTAAGAAACTCCTCCAGTAAAACCGCGTGTGATGTCGTTTTAAAGAGCGTTTTAAGCTTGGCAACCAGGCTCTCTTTATTGGCCACAATTTCCATACCACGGCCACCCAGGACAAAAGAGGGTCGAATAATCAGGGGAAAACCAAGCGTTTCTAAAGCCTGATCGAGTTCATCAAGATGGGTAATCGCTCGATTTTTAGGTTGTTTTAAGCCTAAATGGACGATTAAATCCCGGAATTTATCCCTGTCTTCGGTGATGTTGACCAGTTCAGCAGTTAATCCTAGCAAAGGAACGCCATCCTGATGGAGCTTGTCTACCAGATTTAACGGCGTTTGTCCGCCAAATTGCAGAACGACGGCTGTCGGTTTTTCATGCTCAATCACATCGCGTACTTTTTCATAGGTTAGTGGCAGAAAATAAAGTTTGTCAGCGACATCATAATCAGTAGACACGGTTTCCGGATTGCAATTAACCATGATGGTTTCAAAGCCTGACTTGGCAAATGCCTGCATGGCTTTGACGCAGACATAATCAAATTCGATGCCTTGTCCGATACGATTGGGACCACTGCCAATAAGCATAATCTTGGTTTTCGTACCGGGCTTCGATTCGCAATACTGTTGGTAGGTGCTGTAGAGATAGGCAGTGGCTGTTCGAAATTCACCGGCACAGCTATCGACACATTTATAGACTGGTTGTATCCCAAGTTCTTGCCGGTAAGATCGCACCTCTGCTTCTGTGCTATGGATAAGTTTGGCGAGCCGTTGATCAGAAAAACCATGTTTTTTCAGACTTAACAAGGTGGTTTGATCGAGATCATACAACGATTGGCCGCCAAGGTTTTGTTCCAGGGTAACGATTGTTTTAATTTGGTGTAAAAACCAGGGATCAATAAACGAAGCAGCATGCACTTCTTCAACGCTAAAGCCGCGACGAAAACTTTCCGCAAGACACCAGAGATGCGTACTGGTATGTCGTTTGAGTAACACTTTTAACGCATCATCATCTAATTCAGGTAACGAATCGAAACCCGACGCATTAATTTCCAGACTTAAGATGGCATGTTGCAAACTTTCCGCGAAAGTACTACCAATCGCCATCACTTCTCCCACAGAGCGCATTTGTGGGCCGCGAGCCAGGTCTTGCGCGTTAAATTTCTCATCATGAAAGCGAGGAATTTTGACCACGGTGTAGTCAATGCTTGGTTCAAAAGAAGCGGGTAAGATGCCGCCGGTAATTTCGTTTGGTAATTCGTCCAGGGTATAACCGACCGCAAGCTTGGCAGCAATTTTGGCAATGGGAAAACCAGTTGCTTTTGAAACCAGCGCGGAAGAGCGAGAGACCCGCGGGTTCATTTCGATGACCACCATCCTGCCATTTTTCGGATTAAGAGCGAATTGAACATTTGAACCACCGGTGTCAACACCAACCGCACGCAGTACGGCAAAGGCTGCGTCACGCATGGCTTGATATTCATCATCGGTAAGCGTTTGGATGGGGGCGACGGTGATCGAGTCACCCGTGTGAATTCCCAAGGGGTCAAAATTTTCAACACCACAGACTACAATGCAATTATCCTTTTTATCGCGTACCACTTCTAATTCAAATTCTTTCCAACCGATAAGCGCTTCATCGATGGAAATTTCCTGGCAACCTGGTTGGGAAAAAGCGTGTTTGAACGCCGCTATGGCTTCTCCTTCACTATGTACAACGGCTGCTCCGGCACCACCCAGGGTAAAGGAAGAGCGGACAATGAGAGGTAAGCCCAAATTCTGCATGATTTGTTTAGCACCATCCAGGCAGGTAGCGGAGTAACTTTCAGGAACATTTAAACCAATCTCTGTCATTTTCTCATGAAACAAGGTTCTGTCTTCGGCAATCGTGATTGCGTTAATGGATGCCCCAATTAATTCAACCTGATATTGGGCTAAAATACCTTCTTTATGCAGCGCTAAAGCGCAATTAAGAGAGGTTTGCCCGCCCAGGGTAGCAATAAGGGCATCAGGGCGCTCTTTGGCAATAATTGCGCTCACTGAAGCAGTCGTAATGGGTTCAATATACGTCGCATCGGCTAAATCAGGATCGGTCATAATAGTAGCTGGATTCGAATTAACGAGAATGACTCGATAACCTTCTTCACGCAGGGCTTTTAAGGCTTGGGTACCTGAATAATCAAATTCACAGGCTTGGCCAATATGGATTGGACCAGAGCCGATTACCAAAATGCTTTTAATATTAGTGTTTTTTGGCATACTGCACCTCGTGAAAAAACTGCTGGAACAGGATCATGAGTTCGTTAGGTCCTGGATTCGCTTCTGGATGTCCTTGAAAGGAAAAGGCGGGGGCATTGCGATGGGCAAGCCCGGCAATTGTTCCATCAAATAAGGAAATATGAGTAGGGATTAAATGCTCGGGTAATGAGCGCTCATCGACGACAAAACCGTGGTTCTGGCTGCTAATAAAGACCGTACCGGTTTTACAGCATTTAATGGGGTGATTGGCACCGTGATGGCCAAATTTCATTTTCCTTGTCTTTGCACCGGCTGCCAGCGCTAAAATCTGATGGCCCAGGCAAATGCCAAAGACAGGGATTTGTTGCTCTAATAATTGTGAAGCCAGTAGAATCACGGATTCACAACTTTCCGGATCGCCGGGGCCATTAGTGAGTAATACTCCGTCAGGAGAAAAGCGTGTTAATTCGCTAAAACTAATCGTATCGGGTACTACTGAAATTTTGATAGGGTAGGTTGCCAGGGTTTTTAAAATGGCTGTCTTAACGCCGCAATCAACAACGACAATATGCGCTAACGCATCGATGGGATCAGCATAGAGATACGCTTTTTTGGTCGAAACCAAGGTTGCCAGATTACTCCCTTGCATGGCTGGCGCACTTTGTAGCATCAACAGCGCCTGGTCAGGCGTGATGGAATCGACGGTCACTATACAACCATTTTGACTGCCTTGCTCGCGCAAATGCAGGGTGAGTGCGCGAGTATCTATCTCTGTCAAGGCAGCAATATGATGTTTCAGAAGAAAATTCTCCAGGCTATCTTGTGCGCGCCAGTTACTATAATGAGGTGAGTAGTCTCTGAACACGGCCGCTGCGGCATGGATTTTTTCTGATTCATGATCGGCTTGATTAACACCGACATTGCCGAGGTGGGGGGTCGTAAAATTAATAATTTGGCCAAAATAGGACGGATCGGTCAAAATTTCCTGATAGCCTGTTTGTGAGGTATTAAAGACCATCTCTCCCAAGGCGTGGGTTTTTGCACCAATCGCTTTCCCTTGAAAGAGAGTGCCATCAGCCAAGATGAGGAAAGCCATTTTTTGTCTCCTTAAGAAGCTCGGAAAGCGAGCAATTTTTTTCAACGGCTTCGCTTACCCAAAGACCGACTTGATGGTGTGCATCTCTGAATGGCATCCCTTGTAAAACCAGGGACTCCAGGATCGCTGTTGCATCCAAATAACCACTGGTTGCTTTTCTGTGCATTAACTCGGTATTGAAGGTGAGGCTTTGCAGAAAAGGGGAAATAATTTGCAGGCAAGCAGTCAGTGTATTGACCGTATCAAATAAACTTTCCTTGTCTTCCTGCATGTCTTTGTTGTAAGCAAGCGGCAAGGCTTTCATCACCGTCAAGATACCGGTTAAATGACCAAAGACCCGCCCGCTTTTGCCACGAATCAGTTCTAGCACGTCAGGATTTTTCTTATTGGGCATTAGCGACGAGCCGGTCGAAAAGGCATCATCAAGGGTAATAAAATTGAATTCCTGGGTTGCCCAAAGAATAAGATCTTCTGCCAAACGTGATAAATGCATCATGATAAGAGCCGCAATAGAGCAAAACTCAATGATAAAGTCGCGATCGCTGACTGCATCCAGTGTATTACTAATCACTCCCTTAAAGCCCAGTGTTTCGGCGACCCAGTGTCTATCCAAAGGCAGATTACTCCCTGCGAGGGCACCAGCACCAAGGGGCGAAAAATTCATTCGTTCATGCCAATCATGCATGCGGCTCAGGTCACGGCTGAACATGGCATCAAAAGCCGCAAAATAGTGACCCAAATAAATAGGCTGAGCCTGTTGCAGATGAGTGTATCCAGGCATCTTGGTATTAGCATGCCGGGTGGCCAAATCCTGCAGAACTTCCTTGAGTGTTTGCAAGAGGCTGTTTATCTGTGCACCTGCTTCCCTGGTATAAAGTCGCAGATCGAGAGCGACCTGATCATTACGGCTGCGGCCAGTATGTAATTTCTTACCAATATCGCCTGTTTTTTGAATGAGCAACTGTTCAACAAACATGTGAATGTCTTCACAGCTTTCATCAAGGACATGTTGTCCTTTTGTTATTTCCAACTCAATTTCGGCAAGTGCTTTATTAATAGACTGTGCTTCATCATGGCTTAAAAGACCCTGCCGTGCGAGCATGCTGGCATGTGCCTGACTGCCAGCAATATCATGACGGTAAAGGATCTGATCAAAAGCCAGTGACGCATTAAATTTCACAACACTTGGATCAAGCGGCTTTTTAAATCGGCCGCCCCAGGTTTTATTCGTCATACTTGCCACCCCTTATGAACCATGCCGTATACTTTTGCTGACAGAGAGAAAAGGTTGATAAACCCTTCCGCATCTTTTTGATTGTAAACATTATCCTCTTCAAAGGTAGCGAGAGCCGGATTATGTAAACTGTATTCAGATTGCATACCGCAGGGAATCAGATTGCCTTTAAACAGTTTTAACTTGACTGTGCCGGTGATATGTTTCTGCGTCACTGCAATCAAAGCGTCCAGGGCTTCTTTCGCTTGAGAAAACCATCGCCCTTCATAAACAAGATTGGCATAGCTTTGTTGTAGAGATTGCTTCAAATGGAGCGTGGCTCGATCAAGGCATAGGCTTTCCAACATCTTGTGCGCTTTATAAAGCACTGCGGCAGCCGGTGCTTCATAGACTCCCCTGATTTTCATCCCTACCAGCCGATTTTCAACGATATCAGCCACACCGATACCATGGGCTCCTGCCCGCTGATTCAGCGCTGTTAATAAAGCGACTGGCTCCATGGCTTTATTATTCAACGCCACAGGGACACCTTGTTCGAAATCGATAGTCATCAGTTCAGGCGTATCAGGTGTCTGTTCAAGCGTCGCGGTCATTAGCAATAAATCGTCAGGTTGCCCCTGACTGGGATCTTCCAAGACACCGCCTTCATGGGAGATGTACCAAATATTATGATCGCGAGAATAAGGCGCCTTTGGTGTTACCGGGACATCAATACCATGTGCTTTGGCATAATCGATTGCTTCCTGGCGTGACTTAATTTCCCAGGATCGCCAAGGGGCAATAATTTGCAATTGAGGAGCCAGTGCTTTCACGGTGTACTCGAAACGAACTTGATCATTGCCTTTGCCAGTTGCGCCATGCGCAATCGCATCAGCGTTTTCTTGCAAAGCAATTTCAACCAGCTTTTGTGCAATCAAAGGTCTTGAGATCGTTCCTAAAATATATTGCTCTTCATACAAAGCGCCAGCTTTCACCAATTGCCACAGGTAATTGGTGACAAACTCCTCCTGTACATTGACCACATAAGCGTTGGTTGCGCCACTGTTAATCGCTTTCTGCTTAATGGCTTGCAAATCTTCTTGTTGGCCAAGATCACAAATGACTGCAATCACTTCAGCCTGGTAGTTTTCTTTCAGCCAGGGGATCATGACAGAGGTATCGAGGCCTCCTGAATAAGCTAAGGCAATTTTTTTAATGGTTGTGGTCATTCGTGTCTCCTAATAGTATTTCTTTAAGTCGTGAACAGGGTTGGTTAATTCCTGGGGTTTAACATCAGCTACCAATTGACCGCCTTTGAGAACGACCAGGCGATCACTCATTTTGGTGAGAAAATCCAAATCATGCGAGGCAATCACCATGGTAACCCCCATGGATTTAACGGAATGCAGTAAGCTAACAACGTCTTCAATGGTTGCCAGATCCAGGCCGGAAGTTGGTTCATCACAAAGTAATAAGTTGGGTTGCATCATCAAACTGCGAGCCAGGGCTACACGTTGTTTTTGTCCCCCGGAGAGTTGATGAGGGTAAGACGCTGTTTTGTCTGCTATGCCAAGTGTATTTAACAGGGCTAGTGCTTCCTTGTCGTGCTGACTTGCCTTATTTTGCAGTTTGGGAGCGTAAGTTAAGTTTTCTAACACCGTCATATGAGGAAACAGCTGGAAGTCTTGAAACATAAATCCGCTTTTACCTGAGAAGTCGATAGTTCCAGAATCAAGGACTTCCAATTTCTGTATACAACGCAGCAGCGTCGATTTTCCTCCACCAGAAGGACCAGCCAACCCAATAATCTGATGGGCAGCAATACTCAGATTCAGCTGATCTAATACAGGGGTAGAGCCAAAATTTTTGCAGGCATTATTGATGTACAGCATCATGCCCTCCTTGTTCGATTTTTTTGCCTAAATATTCAATGAGTAAAACCAGACCGTAGTAGTAACAACCCGCAATACACAACGGTAAAAAATAGGTAAACTGTTCGGCAGCAATGGATTGTGCTTTGCGCATCAGATCCATACCACCAATAGTGGAGATCAAAGCGGTCTCTTTAAGAAGCGCGATCATTTCATTAATGAGGGCTGGCAAAATATTCTTGATGACCTGCGGTAAAATAATATCTTTCCATAAATAAAAGGTTGGAATTTGTAGTGTTTTTGCTGCCTCGAATTGCCCCTTAGGCAAATTTTCTATTCCGGATCGCAGAATTTCAGCAATATAAGCAGAGCTATTAAGACCGAAGGTCAGTATTCCAGCAACCACGATATCGAGTCGCAAACCGAGCAACCCAGGTACGGCAAAATAGATGAAGCTTAATTGTAGAATTAATGGTGTTCCTCTTATTATTGAAACAAAACGATTAATCAGTAATTTCGCCATCCCGTTATAACGCAAAATGGCAAGAATTGTCCCCAGCAGGATGCCTATGAGCATCCCGCCTGCCAGGAGTTCTAACGTAAGTAAAGTGCCTTGACCGATAAAGAGGAGATTTTGTTTTAACTCGTCCATTTGCCACCCTCCAACCAGATTTTTTGAAGTTTGGCGATTTCCCCTTTGGTTTTTAACGTATTGAGGGCTCGATTAACCTGTGCTTTCAATAAGGAATTCTTTTTGAAGACCAAGCCGTAACCATCGGTTGCTTTAGCAATAATGGTGTAGTTTAAGCCGGGATTTTTTTTGCTGAAGATGGCTCCCTGAGCACCATCGACAAGAACGACATCCACATGACCGGCTTTTAATGCTTCTATTGCCTGGTTGTTATTATCCATTGCCACAATATTTCCTTGGGGAAACTGTTTTTTCAACCAAATTTCCATGGTGCTGCCTAGTTGGCAGGCCAATTTTTTTCCTGCCAGTTGTGACGGGTTATTGATGGGGTCTGTTTGATTAAACACCGCTGCCATTCCTTCAAAATAGTAGGGTGTACTAAAATCAAAATTCTTTTTCCGATCTTCAGTGATGGTAATCGTTGAGATGGCAATGTCAGCTTGTCCCGCACTTAGCGCTGGTAAGATAGAGCTAAATTGCATATTGTCAAAAACGGCTTTTTTGCCTAATTCTTTAGCAACAAGCTTTGCCAGATCAATATCGAACCCCTTAATTTCACCTTGCTCTTGATATTCAAAAGGTGGATATTCTGCGGAGGTGACAAAATGGATTTTACCCCTCTCTTTTTCGTTGCCACATCCAGAAACAATAAGAATTGATGCACTTAACAGGCAGGGTATCAGTTTTCTCATAATAGTTATATATCCAAAGTATATCCATTTTACGACTATATTTGATTTTGCCTTGTGATGTCAATCATTAATGAATATAATTTCTATTTTTATGATTCTGCATTCATTTTGGGGGCGAGGAATGTCACATGATAATCTGCTTGATGGCCACATATTGAGTATCGTGCAAATACACGAGATTGCTGAGCAAAGCGATTTGCAGCAGGCGTTGAAAGAAAGGGGTTATGATATCCCGCAAGCGACCTTGTCTCGTCGACTTAAAAAATTGAAAATTGCAAAAGTGGCAGGCATTTATCGGGTCGTTGATTTTAATCCGCCAAATCTACCTTTGGTTTTAAATGCACAGGTATCAGAGTATGGTTTGGTTGTTTTACATACTCAGCCAGGCCATGCGAATAGCCTTGCTTTGTTTATTGATAAAAAATATGTCGCTTTTTACCCGCAACAAGCCAATAACTCAGGGATTCTAGGGACTATCGCGGGAGATGATACGGTGCTTCTTATTGTCAAAAGCAAAGTGGATTTGGAGCAGGTCATCCAAATCCTGCAGGCCGAGTTCCCCTATCTGAAAATTTCTTGAAAGACGTTCTAATGGTTTCCCCTCATGAACTATCTCTGTCCTTCTGTTTCAGGTCAGGGCTGGAAAACTTGGCGTTGATTCGTCTTGATTGTCTTCCGTTGTGTGTTCAGTAGCGGGTATCTTTCCTGCCACTGCAGATTTTGCTATTGCTACTGGCGCTTTAGTTGTTACTACTTGTTTTTGTTTTACAGGGTAAAGACAATGTTGTCTTGATAGATCTTCGATCTCATCGGCCGCTTTTTCCAACCGTTGTGCAAGATCAAAAATAGGGGCTTGCTGCGGGTCACGTTGATAATGCCGGATATTATGCATTCTTATCTCGCTGAGGGGCGTAGTAGCAGGGGCTCTAAATAAGGTTAGGCCTGGTGTATTGCAATAATACCAAGGTTTAAACCCAGTTAAATCCGGTAGCGCCGGGTAGGAGTGCCATGGGTAAAAATCGGTGGTACCTGATGACCAGCTAATCATAACAGTGGGTTTTTCACCCCTAATCAGTTCGACCTTTTCAATAACAAATTTCATATAATAAGACCACAAAAATTAACAAATCTCCAAATTGTACAATAATTGTTAATCTAGGGCAATTTTTCTAGTACTATTTGGGCAAAATGCTCTATTCGAGAAGCAAGAGGGCGATCCATCGTTAAGTGTTTATTAAGAAAAAGCCAATGCAAATAACGAATCGCCAGGGATTCATTTTTACTGCCAGTGGTTTTCTGTTGAGCGGCGAAACATTGATATAGACGATGTTGCTGATACGCTTCGGAGTCAAGTTCATCACGTAATATCTGTTGATAAAAGGTATTCACCCAATCGTCAGCACAACTTTCTTTCAATTGCTGACGGACTGAACGCAAGGTTTGGGTTATTTTTTCATGCCAGTCGTTGATGCAATGGCAGGCATTTACTAATTCCGATTGGGATATTTCTTCGACAGCATAAGCCAGCCAGCAACAAAGCAATAATAGATTAACATTGAGGCCTTCCTGCTGCTGAAAAGCCAGGCAAGCCTCTTTAACCTGTTCGTCGCGATAAACCTGCAATGAAAATTGCCAGAAGGGATTATCCAGCGACGTAAACAGCGATTGGGTTATATTGGATTGTGCCATAGATTTTTGTGGATCAGGTTAGCCTTGTCTTAATTCAATGACTGTAACATGTAATGCTTCCTGGCCAATATTTAAATCCTGATGCGCTTCTTTACCCTGAGTAACACTGAGATAAATGGGTTTTTTCGGATGCAATTTTATAAAGGTTTCTTTTCCTGACTGATAAATAACTTTGAGGATGCCGCTTTCTTCCGGGATGACGATTCGAGCAAATTGATGGGTATGGAAAGGTAACTGTTGTTTAGGGCAGATCGTGGTTTTCCAGACTTTGGTCAGCTTATTTTCTATTAACAATTCACGTTTTGTTTCGCAGGTTGAGGTGGCTGCAGACACAAATTGATTCACTAAAAGCAAAAGTAAAGCCGTTAATCGCACCATTTTATCCACTCCTGTGTGCTGTTCTGAATTTTAAACAAGCAAAACATAGCATGAATAAATGCTCATTGAAATAGCAGTTAATATTTTATTAATAAAAAAAGATTATATTTATCGCATTGTGTTCTTTTTGTGTGCTTATTTTTATGGGAAGAAAAACATACACCACCGCTGTAAGATTTTTGCGTCATGTTACTCAACTTGATTTTTTTGGTTGGGCTGATGATGATTTGCAAGTTGATGCAGTCGCTTATGTCTCCTATAAAGAGTTTGCAAAATGCGCGTTACTCTTGGAAATACCTGCAAGCATTCGCCAAAAGATGAGTCTTGAATTCACCCCTCATTTTTTAAGAATCACCGTTCCAAAAATCAATGTAAAACCGATGAGCACCGAGCTCGGTAAATTCATGCTTGCGACAAGTCCTTCCATGACAAAGAGAAAAGATCATTTAACTGAGCAGCGGATTATGCGGGTAGCGACGGTAGCCACACCAACGGGAGGCTTCACTCGTCTTGCACCAAGAACGGTTAAAGAACAAGTCGGTTTATTTGCAATGCATGTGGGCGCAGCCTATAAACTCATGCTTAAGCAAGGAGCCTTGCTTCCTGACGAGGCAGCTATTTGCGTACTACCCGAATTTTATAGTCATTGCAGGAGTGGAGAGACTAGCCGATTATTTATGCCTTATGATACGCAACAGCAATTGCTTGCCGGCTATTGTGCGGTCAGTAAAGAATTTCCTGAATTGTTAATCATGGTCAATATCACGGCTACTACGAAAGATAATGTGGTGGATGAGTTGGGGAAGTCTCTTGAACACAGGGCCAGATTACAAAAAACAAATATATTGTTCGGCATTAAAAATGGAGAAGTCGTTTATATCAACTACAAAGTCAATAAAGGGCCTGCCGATATTCCTGAGGATGAACGGTTATCGGTCGAATCAGAACGCAATTCTTATTACCATGCAACTGCAGATAGACGGGTTATGAAACTCGATTACCTTAAACAATTTAAGGGGATCACTTTTGCTGGTAGCGTATGCATTGATGCTGCTGAAGGTGTGATCGGAAAATACCTGCGTAAACAATTTCCTTCGTTTAGTGAGGATGAGTTCGGCCCGGCAGTGCAAATCATTTCTTCCAGCTCAATGACTTTATCTCAAGGGTTTAAGAAACGTAGTGATCTTGTTAATTCGGATAATGGCGCCCAACAGATTGTTACCCCTAAAACCGGGCAGGGTCTACTCATTCAGGCCGATGGGCATAATACATTAAAGCGTTCTGGTGTATGGATAGTTGAAGGTGAAAATTTAATTTCTCAAACGCCTGTTGCTACCGGGGTTTTGTCTGATAAAACAGAGATTAATGCTTATTCAATAGGGGTTAACCTGGTTCACAACAAATTGCATGATGTAGTAGGCATTGATATTGAGGAAGAAAGTTCAACAGCAATTACTCAGGGGATTGTTGCCCTTGGTGCATAGCTGATCAAACGATTTCTAAAATCTAAAATTGTCTGATTCATTTTAGGGCATCTATTGTGATTTATGTCCCTTAGTAATTCTTCGAAAAACTAACAATCATTGCTGTGATCATTTCTTCTTGGGCGTCATTGTAGTTTGTTGTTTTTCTACTTGTTGTTCCTGTGTCAGGCTATCTTTATATTGAGTAATTGAATCAATAAGTTCAATCAAACTAATCGTCTTCTTGTCATAACTGTAGGCATTCGCAAATACCTTATCGAGTAATTTATCAGACGTTTTCTTTTCTTCTTTCGGTGTCTGAAATAAATAGGTTTGTCTCGTGGAGTAGGCGTCAATTGATTTTTTCAAGGTATCAAAAGAGATATCCTCGGTAGAAAGATTCGATGTCTGCAGAAGAATTGTTTGAATAATTCTGTCCAATATATTTTTGGCAGGATCTTTGAGATTATTATCTTTAAGTAAACTTATCATTGTATTCATCACGGCATTGCTTTCATCATACGCTTTCACAAAATCATCTTTGTTCCAATAGGCCCTTTTCTGACGATAAACTTTATACATTAATATTAAAGGATGCAGCGTGTTATGATTGAGAGACTCATTATATTCTAAATGTTTGCCAGCAAATTTTAGATGTATATTGATGCCTTCTTTTTCTATTTTTAAAAGCCCCTGTTTTTGCAATTCATCGACAAAGTTGCCAAACTCACTGATCTCTTTTGTGGCTAGTTTGTTGGGTTGGCTTAAATAAACCATGATTTCTAATAATTGCGCAGCGGGTGGTTTTGCTAAAATGGATTGATGGTGATTAACCATTTCTTCAATACGCGTAAAATATTTTTTATAGTCTAAAGGCTTGTGTAACAGCTTTGTAGAACGCCTTGTGGGCAGAGTACGCATCTGACTGGCATCAGGCAACAAGTCTGGATCGAGGCCTATCGCTTGCCAGTCTTTTTTATTCTCAACCATATCCAGCATGGCTAATAGGCCTACAGAGGATGGCCCAATCCCTTTGATAAGGATTTGTCCATAGGGTTTACCAGACTCAATGTCTGGTAGTTGAAGCGTATCAAGCATGGTACAAAAGTGGACAATCCCGGGTGCAGACAAAGGATCAACTTCATTCGATTTAAAATAACGAAAATCAGCATCAATCCAGATCCAAAGCTCATCAGACCAATCAATACCTGTTTTGCCGCGAATAATATCTGCAAATCGCAAAAGGCCATTTCTAGCATAATCAGGCATGGATGAAACAACATCACTATGGTATTTATCATGCGCAAATACACCAAGATAAGTATCTAAAGGGCTATTATGCACCGCACCTGGATCGGGTGTATAAGGATAATATAAAAATGCCAAACGATGGTGACGTTCTCTATACGCTTCTTCAATGTCAGTCATGGATTTGACACCGAACTGCGGCTCTATTGGTATATAATTGTCTACACCATAGCGCAATATACCAATGGCATTTCGTAAACCGCAAGTTGGGATCAACAACGGTAACTCATCGCTAATTTTTACGCCATCGAGTTTGTTAAAATGGTCAGCCAATTGAAATGGTATTTCTGTCACCGCGGATTCGCCCAGAACATTCCGTGTCAATTGTGCCGTAGAGGATGCAATAACAGTATAAAAGATTTGTTCTGATGGTGGTAATTGCGCCACTAAGCGTCGGAACTCTTCATAGTCGTTATTTTCATTCACGGATTTTAAACGACCTGGCTGATTTAACAAAGGGAGCAGAAATTTTTTTGCTTCTTCAGTAAACAGCCCATTCTCATCAAGTATTCGATTAATACTGGTAATATAAGGTTGCGGCGATCGAAGCATTTCAACTTCCCCAGCGCGATTTCTAACTGGCCGCAATCCAGGGCGTTGCAGTTGTGACTGATACAATTCGAGTAAGGTCAGTAATTGCTGGGCTTGCATACCATGACTATAATTTGAGTCATATAAACCAACAACAATTTCGGGAAACGTTGGATCTTTTAAAAATTCTTTTAATTCTGCAAATTGATCGTTATGCCCAGGATCATTAACATTTCTAAGTCCATTGTTAACTAACTGTGCTAATTTTTTGATTTTACTAATATTTACTGATTTATAAATAACATGTTCTTCGTCCTTGATATAGTTCTTATGCAATTCAGTGATGCGAAAGAACTGGTCCTTCGTTAATTTATTCTCTCTATATAACTCATACGCGCATTTGATTGCATTGGGCTGATGTAAAATGGTTTGTACAAGATTTGTATGCAATCGTTTTTTTCTTGCTGCCTCTTCCAGTATTTTTTTGACTTCCTTATCAGAGCGAATATTAGCCATCAATTTGGCTTGCGGTGGAAGATGAGCTGATCCTGCCTGTACTTTTACTTTAGTATCCGTTGACGTTTTTTTACGCCAGAATTGCTGTATTTTTGCAACAGAGATTGGAGGTTGTCCGCTTCCAGTTGGTGCAACTGGTGCATTATTGTTGTTCGTATCAGGTGAGCTGCTTTGCTGAGTGACAACGACCTGAAGGCGCGAGTTGATGCGGCCAAAATAAGGATTGCGCTTAAAAAATTCTTCCCAAGTCACCGGGGTTTTACTTCTTGTACCCATAAGACAACCATTTTTTTAAGTCGTGGCTTACTATAGTTGTTAATTATTAAGCAAATCTTAACTATCTATTTTATTATAGCAAATGCCCCCCTCCCTGCAGGGGAGGGATGCAATCGAGTAATATTTACAAGCCTAAAATTGCGCGACCCATTTGGCAAAGCTTTCCATGTAGTGGCGTAAAAACTCTTCTGTTTTCTCTTGGGTCAGATTGCCCTCTTTATCGAAAAGCGTATTAACGCTGCCTATATAAGCTTCTGGTTGTTGCATGCAGAGGATATTTAAAAATACGAAGGTTTGACGCAGGTGTTGGTTGGCACCAAAGCCGCCGATTGCACCTGGAGAGGCGCTAATCACTGCGCCTGGTTTACCATCCCAAACACTTTTACCGTAGGGTCTTGAGCCTACATCGATGGCATTTTTAAGGGGGGCAGGGATGGAGCGGTTATATTCCGGGGTAACAAATAAAAGACCATCTACCTTGCTGATTTTTTCACGAAAAGCGACCCATTCAGCCAAGGGGCTATTTTGATCATCAGGATCCTGGTTATAAAGCGGTAGCTGTCCGATTTCAATGATTTGCAAAGCAAGGGAAGAAGGGGCAAGTTTGATTAAGGTTAAAGCGAGCTTGCGATTCCATGATTCCTTGCGCAGACTACCTACCAGTACGGCAATTTTTTTAACCATCACCACATCCTTATTCAATTACCTTGACTGAATAAAATAATCGGTAAAAGATAGAAATTCAATGCGTTGCAACTATTAATGATTATCCGATATATTTTTTGCCTGAGTCACTGCTTATTCCGCTTCGCAACTTAACACCTTAAGCGTCGGTTTCTGCGAAAGGTTTCCAGATAGTTGAAATCCTATTGACTGCGTTTTACCAGGAAGCAAACCGTTACTCGTGTCGGAAGGTTGCGCGCTTAAGGTAAAAATTCCTTCGGACTCTACCAGGGACGCATGATTACCAAGCCAGTGGTTAACAATCATTGGATTGGCAATGTCGTCAGTGTTAAAACTCAATTTAACACTAAAATTATGGATAGGTTCTTGACTGGTATTGGTGATCGTTCCTTGAAATACTGCGCCACCCTCCCAGCGATTTTGTAAGACTAAATTGACAGTACAGTGTTGATCACTGGAAGTAGTTCCTGCCTGGTAAAAAGCATTAAGCACTATTTCCGAAGGCTTGGCTGGTAATATCAGCTTGTTATCCGTTTTCTCACTGACCAGTGTGTAGGTCTTCTCAAGATAATGAACTGTATGGGGAAGTTCAATGTGATAGGTTTCGATGCCAAAAGTCCCTGTTTTGCTATTGATAGTTTGATTGTAAATCAACGTGGTGCAATGGCGTTGCTCAACGACACAATTGATCGTCTCTTGATGATTGAATTCTGAATGAAATTGAATAGTGGCAGCGACAGTTTGATTATTCACTGGCTTGCCACTTTCATCCAGTAGATTCATTTGATAATCGATCGTTGACGCAGGTTGAGGTCCTGTTTGCTCGCCTTCCAGGGAAATAGTTAGCGCATTGTTTTGACCTTCAGTAACCTGAAAAGCGACAGGAGCGGTACTCGATTTAACCCGGTAACTTTGATGAGCCTGATTATCCAATTGATAGCTGTCTGCCAGCAACAGGTGGTAGGTTCCGCCAGCCAGATTGAATGAACATCCTTCATAGCTGCAAGTATACGATTGCCCCGTTTCCTGCAACCTGAGTTCTGCCGCACCAGTTAAGTTGAAGCCAGGATCAGCAAAAGTGATAGACAACTTTCCTTGATCTATTTTCTGGTTAAACAAGTTATGTAAAACCCTTTGGGCTTGCAGATCAAGTTTGGCAGAATTGGGATCGATCATGCTGACCGTATCGCCCAAATAGCCTACGGCCCAAAAAAACAGATTGTTTTGCAGATTGTTTTTTTCCAGATAAGGAATCAATGCCTTTTGAAAAAAGGCTAATCCTTCGGTGCTTTTCCATGACGCTTCTCCCAAGACTACGGAATACCCCGCTTTTTTTAAGAAGCCCCAACTCCAGTCAAATCGCAATTCACTTGGTTTGCCGGGGGCGGATTCCCAGGTAGCAACCTCGCGCGGGTAAACATGGGGTGAGAAAATCAGATGCGCGTGGCTGGCATTTTCATCGCCCATTAACCAGGTTATCGCGGTCTCATTTAAACCCGTTGCTTGCAACTGTTGAATAAATCCCGCTCTGTCAAAACGAGCGTCTCCTTGCCTGGCTGGATTCTTTGCCAATAGGGTTTTGAAATCTTCGCCCCAATTGCCCTTGAATTCCAGGCGCTTGGTATGAGCGATGCAATTCGCTGGATCATTGATAATTGCATAAGCTTCATCAGGGATCAGTTCCTCATTTTTCACACAGATAACGGGTTGATCAGGATCGCCTGAACCGGGCCCAGGGCCTTCAACAAACAAGAGTAAATCAGGATTATTTTGCTGAATGATTTTAGCTGCAGTAGCGATAACCTTTATCCAGGCAGGCTGACTATTATTACTGCGATACCAATGGAGGGCATAGGGTTCATTAAAAACATCGATACCAATGACATTGCTGAGGTCACGGGCTTTAATCTCCGCCAGTATTAATTTTAAATCGGCTTCATATTGATTCAGGTTATAAACTGTACCGTCCCGATAGTTATCGCCATAACCATAGCCATGATGAATATCAATGAGGACTTTGACATTATTTTTTTTAAATTCGGCAAGGCTTATCCAAAAGGCCTCTTTGGGTGACACGGCGGCAGCACAGGTCGAGCCTGTACTTGCCCAAGTTTTACAAAAAACACCATTCCCTTTGGTGGGCTGAGCTTTGTTGCTAATGGATTTATTTAAATCGACAGATGACGCCGTATCGTAGAGTACACCTGGTTGAATGGGGACACGAACAGTTTTGAAATTAACGCCAGTGGAATGATCAACACCACTATCAATAAAATCCCACGGGTGTACCAGAGCATCCAGCATCCCATAGGTTTTATTATAAGAAGTGGGGATATCACCGACTGCATAAAAGGGATGGGACGCTAATCCCTGGAAAATTTTAGAATCTTGAAAACCTGACCAGGAGATCCCATCAATGCTAACCGGCTTGTTATTCTTATCGTAAATCACCGCGTCCTGGGTGTAAAAAGCGTAGCAATGAATCGAAAATAAGAGAGTGAATAAACTGCCTATCAGTTTTTTGACTACCATTCTTTTTCCTCAACGTTAACGGATAGGATTTAATCGGTCGATTGGGCTAATAACGCGCTGATAAGCAATTCATTGTGCCGAGAAGAACCTCTATCAATTGGACTTGTTTTATACATCAAAGGGCAAAATATAACATAAATTTGCCCTTTAAGCGCATTTTTAGAGCCAATTAGCTTAAAGGAGAGGGTATTTTAGGTGAGTCCAGACTTCGTTCTGTCGGGTATAGAGACGGCGTTCTCCTTTTAAAAGTCGTCTTTATTCATTTCCAGAACCTGCCATGGCTAATCTCGCAACCCTACCCCTTTCTTCAACAAGACCATATTGAGGGCACTTAAAAGGATTACCATGAAACAAATGATCAGGATTGCAAACCAAATACTGACTTCTTGCTGACCAATCATGGCATAACGTAAGGCGTTAACGATGTATAAGATCGGGTTCAGATGAGAGAGCTTTTCCCAAAAAGGCGGAAGCATACTGGTCGCGTAAAAAACACCCCCTAAATAAATCAATGGTGTCAGAACGAAAGTTGGGATGAGCATCACGTCATCGAAATTGCGGGCGACCATGGCATTGGTAAATCCAGCCAGGGAGAACAGGGCCGAGGCCAGAAGAACAATAAAAAGTGTCAGCGGCAAACTGTGGAAATCCAGATCGACAAAAAAACAGGAAACAAGAAAAACCAGGAGCGCAACAATTAGCCCCCGCAATACGCCACCCAGGATATAACCCAGCAGAATAATACCATTGTGCATGGGACTGACTAACATTTCTTCAATACTCCTTTGAAAGCGCACATTGAAGAGCGAGGTAGAAACGTTACTATATGCATTGGTAATAACGGACATCATAATCAAACCGGGTGCAATAAACTCAGGATAACTGGCTCCTTGAATGGGGCCAATGCGTTGCCCCATTAAACTGCCGAAAATCATAAAATATAACGCGGTAGTGATGACCGGTGGTAAAAATACCTGCGAGGCGATACGGAACATTCTGACCAGTTCCCGCCTTACCAGCGTATAAAGAGCAATCGTTTGTTGTTTAATGGCCATGTTTGATAAGATCCAGAAAAAGCTCTTCCAAGCGGTTGGTTTTATTGCGCATACTATGAATGCGAAGACCGTGCTGCGTTAATACCGAAAAAACATCATTCAGTGACCAGTTATTATCGACGCGTAATTCAAAGGTATAGTTATCAACCAGGGTTGTCACGAAAGGTTCTATCACCGGCAACTCATCGATGGGGCTTTCTGTATTGAATACAAAGGTTTGATGCCTTAACGTTTTTAAGAGGGCATTCATCGATGTGTTTTCAACAATGCTGCCCTGGTCAATAATGGCGATATGTTTACAAAGCTGCTCGGCCTCTTCGAGATAATGGGTCGTGAGAATAATCGTTGTTCCCTGTTTATTCGTTTGAGTTAAAAATTCCCACATACTCCGACGAATTTCTATATCCACGCCTGCAGTAGGCTCATCAAGGATTAAAACCTTGGGTTGATGAATCAAGGCACGGGCAATCATGAGCCGGCGTTTCATCCCACCGGATAAGTGGCGCACAATCGAGTTCCGTTTATCCCATAGGCCAAGTTGTTTCAATAAATTTTGGGCATGGGGTTTCGCCTGGGCGCGTGTTATTCCATAATAGCCGGCTTGACTGATTAAGATCTGCTCGCAGGTTTCAAAAATATTAAGGTTAAATTCCTGAGGGACTAATCCCAGGCAGGATTTAGCCAACTCGGGTTTTTCATCCAGATCATGACCATAGATATGGATACTGCCTGAGGTTTTTGTTAGTAAGGTGGTTATTAAACCGATGGTGGTCGATTTTCCTGCCCCATTAGCACCCAGCAACGCAAAAAAATCACCGGCCTTGACTCTTAAATCAATGCCTTTTAAGGCTTCCACACCATTCGCATACGTTTTGCGCAGCTGGTTAATTTCTAAGGCGTACATGAGAATCTTTGGCAAGCAAATCTCTATTATACACAAGAAGTTGGTTATGAATAATGAGAGAGTAATTTCCTTAGGGATTTTGTTTGAAGATCGGTCCGGATTGCTTCGCTAACGCATGCAAAGACGGCCTTTTCAATGTTGTTCCGTAGAGGCATTGAATCATTACGTGACTAAGGACATCGATCGTGTCTTCATCCAACCCGTTATGCTATAGCGGGTTTGACGGGTTGGGCAAACTTCGTGGGGTAGCTCACTGTTAAAACAAACAAACCGGTTTCCACAAGGAAGAATTGACGTGATGAGCTGATCGTTCAGCCCATAGAGGTTTAATTCTCCAGCAAAGGACTCTTGCCAGTCAGTATTAAGATAATAAACACAAGAAATCCGCCGCTCTTTGGTTGTCGCGAATTGATCAACGTGTTTTTTATAAAAAGCCCCCGGTTGGTAAATAGCAAAATGGGTTTCAAAATCGACCAGGCCTAGAAATAAGGTTTGATTCAGCTTGTCTGCCAGCAGGCTAATTTTATTGAAATAGGCCTTGATGGATTGATTGGCAGACTCTTCATCTAACCAGCAGATTTGGTCGTTACGAATGGCGCTGTGATGGCCAGCTCCGAATTGACGGCCTATTTTCGCACTTTTGAATTGGCCCTTCGTGTGCATCTCGTCAGCGATGTCACGCAGCGTTTGATAATCCTCGATAGGAAGAAAATTATCAATAATATGGAAGCCCTGGGTACAGATCTCATCTTCCAGTTGGTCGGTGATAATCAACGGTTGTCTACAAGCGGTTGAGGGTAGCAAATTTTAATCGATATTGGCTGAAAAATACACGCCTACCTGTTGGGTGATAGGAATTGATACCTCGTTGATGTTTGTTTTTCTCCGGTTGCCATTTTTAAAAAGCGAACACTTTATGAGGGAATTATGATAAAATTTTGCCCATTTCCATTTAACTCCAATAAGAATTCTCGTGAAAAAGACAATTTCCCTCAAAACAGTTTCGCAGATACACCAAGCCATTCTCAAATCAAATCATATCTCAGAAGCTGAAAATAAACTTGGTGTTAGCGTGGTACTGGCGGCCTTCCTTAGAAAAGCAGCCGATTATAAGGGATTTACCTTGTCTTTTGAGACCTTATCAACACTCAGCATAGAAAAAGCCAAAGAGCTATTTGGTAGCGATTACGATAAACCGGTAATTCTAAAACAAGGATCAGTAAGCGATTATAGTTTGCAAGAGATTCATGTGCTGGCAATGAATGATAAAGATAAACGTCTATCTTCCCTGGCATTCGAATTAGGATTAGGCCGTGACAGCCTGAAACGAGGCTTGGCCCGTTATCAATACAACGGCCGTGCCCTTACCTTTAATCTTTTAAAAACAATTAGTCTGGAAGAGGCACCGACACTCTTTGGTGACTCTTATACGGTAAAATTTTCAAAACCCAGAAAAGCCTCCGCTCCTACCTGGCGGCAGGTTCATTCTATGCTCGCCGATTGTCGAGCGATTGATGATGCAGTTGCAGCATTAGGTGTCAGCATTAGCAGTTTACAAATTTCTTTATCCAAGTTTCGTTACAACGGAGAGAAGCTTCGCTTGATAGACCTCAAAACAATGTCTGTGGGCTCAGCTGAACAGGAAGTATTTAAAGATTTTTATGATAAACCACACACAACGGGTAACAAATTAAATAGAGAAGTGGATTTAGCCACTATGTGGCAGGCTATTCTCGGGAAAAAGACGCTAACCGGGGCAGCAGGGGAAATTGGTATTTATCCTAACTATTTAACCAAGCGTTTAAAGGGGCTGCATGTAGATGGCATAAAACTCACTGTCCAGCTAATTATAGACAACCCAAAATTAATAGATAGCCCGCGCTTTATGTTAGAAAATTGTCTGAAATTAGAGCAATATAATGATTTGCAATTAGCTATTTATTCCCCGCAAGCCGCACGAGAAATCCTAAAAGCAGCCATGTCCCTATTCCAATTAAAACGGGAACAAATTTGGATAATAGAAACAGCTCCTCAGCCAACTTTAATCATACCCACCTTAAATCCCGCCGAGACTCATGCCATCCTCTTGAAGCATTTTAAACGCAAAGAATTCCTTGCCAATGATGTAGAAGGAATAGAAGAGAGTTCTTTTTCCCCTCCTGTATTGGAAACCAGCGAGCAACAAAGCGTTGTGCCGCCTTTTCCTGCTGGTTCACCAGATGCTACCGCAATGTTTTTTTCTCAGGCTCAGGTAAGCCCCGATGGAGAAGCCGGTGCTCCTGATGCCGTTGAAACCGAATCAGAATTTCAAACGGTAAGAATAGGCTCTTTTACTCTTCCTGTACTCGAATTGAGAAGGCAATACAGCCCCACTTTCTTCAGCAATCCTAGCCCTTCAGAAAGAGGGGAGGATCCCTTGGCAGCAGAAGATCCAGATGCTCCCTTGGAAACTCAAACCAATTATTCCATGATGCAATTACTGGCTGACAGGTATCGTTCAGGTCATGCAAGAGTAGAAGGAACCTGTTTAATCTTTTCAATCGATGAAAACTTAAGGGAACCAATGTATCGAGCACTTGCTGAGACTCACACGCTGGCGCTTTTTAATTTGACAATCATACCGCAACAAGAAACGGTCATTTTGAAATTAAGAGAGCCTAATGACGATGACGCCAGAGATATTTTTTCTTGCTTTGGTGAAGTGCTCACCACTTCCTACATGAGTCAAAACGAAAAAACCGAGAGGGAATACGAAGAACCCAGAGCATCGCAACCGAAACGTTCGGCTGCAAATAATGAGGATGGTAAAAAGAAATCCCGCTTAGAAGAGGAAAGTTACCTGGAAGAGGAGTGTATCTATGACAGCTTGCCTCGCCCATTCTAGTTCCCATTCTTAACAATGCTTTAGCTGGTTTATTTGCCTAATTGCTTTGGAGCATTTTATAAAGACTGAGTGCATTTTTTCTGGCTTCATCATGATCAACGATTGGTTTTGGGTACTTCTTGCCAATTAAGCCCGAGACGGGTTGTGGTGCTAACCAGGGTTGATGGATCCATTCGGTTGGGACTTTTGCAAGCTCTGGCAGCCATTGCCGGATATAGTTTCCCTGGGGATCAAATTTTTTACTTTGGAGGATGGGATTAAAAATGCGGAAGTAGGGCGCCGCATCAGCACCGCTTCCCGCTACCCATTGCCAACTGGCAGAGTTATTTGCCAGGTCGGCGTCCAGCAGGGTATCTAAAAACCAGGCGGCACCCTGTCGCCAGTCAATCATTAAATCTTTCGTCAGAAAGGAAGCAACAATCATACGGACACGATTATGCATATAGCCCGTTTGCCATAGCTCACGCATCCCGGCATCAATAATGGGATATCCCGTCATGCCTTGCTGCCAGCACTGTAGCCCGCTGTCGTCGATTTGCCAGGGAAAGGCGTTAAACTCGGATTTAAAATTGCAATCGGGAAGTGCTGGAAAATGATAAAGCAAATGGTAGGAAAATTCCCGCCAACCCAGTTCTGCTAAAAAACGGTCTATGGACGCTGAATCGATATCCTTCGCAAATTGCGCTTGTTTTAATGTTCTCCAAAGATGCCAGGGGCTAATTTCACCAAAATGAAGATGGGGTGATAGCCTGGACGTGCTATCCAGCTCGGGAATATCACGTGATGTGTGGTAACCGTTTAAGGCGTTATTGATAAAACGATCCAGGCGTTTTTGCGCACCGTCCTCTCCCGGTTGCCAATAGGTATGAAAAGCTGCTGCCCAGTTTGGTTTTTCAGGTAATAAATTCCAGTCTTGCAAGGGTTCGCTGTAAAGAGGCGGCGCGGAGGGGTGGCCATATTTAACCATCGGCTCAGGAATACTCATTTCTGTAAGGCAATGCCGCCAGAACGGCGTAAATACCTTGAAATACCCTCCGCTTTTGTTTTTAATGGTCCAGGGTTCATTGAGCAGGCTGCCATTAGAGCTTAGGACGTTAATCCCTTGCCCGCCCAGTGTTTTCTTGATCAGGCTATCACGTTGGATTGCCGAAGGTTCATAGCATCGATTCCAATAGACCGTATCGACTTTAAATTCCTGGCTTAGCTGAGAAATTATGTCCATTGCTTTGCCACGACGGAGCAATAACGGTAAGCCCTGTTTTTGCAGGCTTTCTTCCAGGGCCAGCAAACTATGGTGGAGCCACCATTTTTGAGCGCTGCCGAGGAGGGTTTGGTCATCCAGAATATAAAGCGGGATGACGACAGGGTGATTATTGCAAGCCGAGATAAAGGCGGGATTATCATGACAACGTAAATCCTGTCTAAACCAAATAATTGCTGCAGACATTGATAACCCTTTCATTATTTTATAACGTTACAGATTATCACAGTTGTTAATGCTTTAAACGGTAAGCAATAGGAAAGAATATGAAAAAGCGGATTCTGCTCGGGGTTTCTTCTTGTCTTCTTGGTGAGAAAGTTCGCTTTGATGGGGGACACAAGCGTGATAATTATATCTGTGATCTCCTTTCCCATTATGTTGATTTTCTACCTGTTTGTCCGGAAGTGGCTATTGGTATGGGGATACCCAGACCGGCTATCCGTTTGATTGGCGAGGCTGGTTCCCCGCGCCTGGTGGAGGTCAAAAATCACCAACGCGATTACACGCAGCCGATGCTGGACTTTGCCCATGAGACGATGAAGGCACTCACTACGATTAGTGGTTATATTTTAAAGAGCAAGTCACCCACCTGCGGTTTAAAGCGGGTGAAAATTTACCGGGGAAAAGAGCAGGCGCCGCTATTGGGGGAAGGTTTATATGCCAGTGTATTGAAAAAGGCATTTCCCTATTTGCCCATTGAAGAAGAAGGGCGATTAAATGACGCGAAGATTCGGGAAAATTTTATCGAAAGGCTTTTTATCTACCATGATTGGCAAGTCACCATGGAGCCTGGTTTTACCGGGAAGGAGCTCATTAACTTCCACACCCGCCATAAGTTAACCTTAATGGCTCATCACCCGCATAAAAGCAGGGAGCTGGGGCGCCTGGTCGGTACACTGGATAAAGAGAATGGCTCGACGTTAATGCTTGAGTACCTGCAAGGTTTGATGACTATTTTAAGCTTTATTGCAACGCCCGCCAAGCATGCCAATGTCCTGCAACACTGTTTGGGGTATTTTAAAAAGGTCTTAAGTGCACAAGATAAACAAGAGTTACTGAACACGATTAGCAATTATCAACGCGGGCTTTTGCCGTTAATTGTGCCTATCACGTTATTAAAGCACCATCTAAGCCACCATCCCCAACCCTATCTGGAAATGCAGAGCTATTTGTCGCCTTATCCTGAAGAGCTAATGCTGCGCAATCACATCTAAACAGCCTGCCCATAGCAACGTATTGGGTAGCCCGGTTGCTAGCAACCGGGTTTCCCGATTTAAAATTCTAATGAACCAACGCATTTTCCACGGCTTGCCGCAGCATCGTCGGCAAAATTGGCTTGATGTAGATATGGTTTGCCCCCAAAGCCAAACACTGTTGCCCCAAGGGTTCGTCGACATGGGCTGAAATGACAATGATCGTGGTATCCTTATGCAAAGGATTCGCACGAATCAATGGCAGGATTTCCTCGCCTCGCTTATCCGGTAATCCCAAGTCCAGAAGGATGCAATTAAAGAATTGGTTGGTCAGTGTTTCCAATGCTTGCTGCGCTGTTTCTGCCAACGTTAATTGATAGTCGTCGCTCAATAATGAACGGTATATTTGCTGGCAAATGAAATTGTCTTCAATGATTAATAATTGTGTCATGATTGTCCTTTTCATAATCTGTTGTAAAAGCGGTCATTTAATCCGGTTACAGCGCTTCCTCACGCCGTCCTCTTATTCTCCCGTGCCTCCTTTCCGCGAGGCGGCAAACCACTGGTTTACCACCGGCCTTAAGCAGGCGATCCGATTTCCCCATAACGTATACCTTTAGCTATCGCTTCCGCAATGTTTTTACACGCCAGTTTTTGAAAAATGTTATTGCGATGCCAGACCACCTGCCGTTCCGACACAGCAAAAAAGGTAGCAATCTCTTTAATACTTTTCCCCAGAGACGATAAATACAAACACTGCTGCTCACGTTTGGTTAAACGCCCATCGATACAAAGCGGCCGCTGCACCCACGCCAGTGACAACAAGGTTTGTACTTCAGCAAGCTGCTTGTTGGTAGGATTGGGATTACCCAAATAATTTAAGTAATCTCTCGCAAAGGCTTTAAAAAACTGGTTTTGTTTCGCTGTATAGTAATGAATAAAATCTTGTTTGTTAATCCTCTTAAGTTCCATGTTTTTCTCCAACGTAGGTTGGGCGCCTCGCCCAACAGCTCGTCGGGTCTTGACCCGACCTACATTAAAAAGAACACGAGCAAGAGACGCGACTGTTCCTACCCGTGCAGTGAGTATTGGAAACATTAGTGTTCGTTTAGCAATTTACTTGCGCAAATAGCTAACAAAA